>JAAELZ010000404.1 GCA_024226105.1 Pseudomonadota bacterium
GAGAAGCTCGATAAGAGCTTGCTCGAGGCGTCCGATGATCTTGGTAGCAGTCCCTTTAGAACGTTTTTTCAGGTCACCTTACCGCTTTCTATGCCGGGCGTGGCGACGGGCAGTATGCTGGTATTTATCCTGCTAATGGGGGAGTTTCTGATTCCGGCATTTCTGGGCGGTGGAAAAGTATTTTTCATCGGAAATGCGATGGTGGATTTATTCCTGCAGTCGCGTAACTGGCCTTTCGGTTCGGCTATTGCTGTCACCCTGGTTATCATTATGCTGATTACCGTCAGCCTTTACATGAGAATGACCATGCGTAACCAAACCGGCCGCGATGAATCCTTGATGTAAAACAACGATCATTATGCGAGTTTACGCCATTTTCGTTTACCTGTTTCTCTATGTGCCCATAGGGATTATCGTCCTGTTCAGTTTTAATGCCGGGCGGCATGCCAGCGAACTAAGGGGCCTGTCTATACAATGGTATGGAAAAGCTCTGTCCAATCCCTTTGTAGGCGATGCTTTTTTCACCAGCCTGGAGGTCGCATTCGTCGTTGCAGTATTATCAAGTTTGATGGGAACTGCTGCGGCACTCGCTTTGCAGCGGTTGAAAGGGCCCATCCGCACTTTTCTGGATGGTTTAATTTATGTTTCCGTGATGATCCCTGGAATCGTCATTGGCATCGCCACACTGGTTGCATTGGTGACCGTATTTGACTATCTCAATCCACTGTTGGCTTCGTTGTGGCCAGAGGGTTTTGAACCACCACAGCTTCATATGGGGTATGCCTCAGTTATCGCTGCACATACGCTGTTTACCATGTCGCTGGTGATTATCATGGTTCGTGCCCGAATCGCGGGTATGGACAGGTCCCTGATCGAGGCCTCGATGGATCTATACGCAACGCCGTGGCGAACTTTTTACCAGGTAACGCTACCGCAAATTTATCCGGCAATACTGGCGGGTTTTCTGCTTAGCTTCACTTTCAGCTTCGATGACTTCATTATTTCCTTTTTCGTTGCCGGGGCGAATACCACGCTCCCTATTTATATATTTTCTTCTATACGCCGGGGCATTACGCCGGAAGTAAATGCGATTGGAACAATGGTACTCGCGGGATCGCTCGCATTATTGTTGACGGCGCAGTATTTAATGCGTCGGCGAGCGAAGTAGGGTTACAGATAGGACCCGATACACCCTAGTTCAGACGGAACCAGACAGCTTTTGAGTTGGTGTAGCTAAGCAGGCTTTCAAAGCACATGTCTTTTGCGTTGCCCGATTGCTTGAAGCCGCCGAACGGTTGTGTCATGTCACCTTCCTCATAGCTGTTTACCAGGAACGTACCGCATTCTATTTCACGGGCGAAGCGCATGGCCTTGCGATAGTTGTCGGTCCAGACGCTACCTTGCAGGCCGTAGATGGAATTATTAGCCACTTCCACCGCCTCGTCATCACTGTCAACCTTGATAACAGCCACCACCGGGCCGAAGGCCTCTAATTGTGCGATGGTATCGTTGCTATTGACCGCGGTGATCATTGTCGGAATGATGTATGCGCCTTTTTGTAACTCACCTGCAGGGGCCGCGCCACCAAATTCAACCTTCCCGCCTTCGGATTTTGCTGTTTCGATCAGGCCCAGTACACGTGATTGTGATTCGTGATCTACCAGCGGCCCAAGGTTAACAGACGGATCTAATGGATCGCCACATATGTATGCGCCTTTGCCCATTTCAATGAATTTGGCAACGAATTCATCATGGATTTTCGAATGTACTATCAGGCGGGAACCGGCTGAGCATACTTCACCCATATTGAAGAAAATACCATCAATTGCGGTTTGAACCGCCCGATCCAGAAGCTCCCCTTCAAGGTCTTCGCAGAATACTTGTGGACCTTTGCCACCGCATTCCAGGGAAACTTTCTTCATGTTCGATTCACCCGAGTACACATGTATCAGCTTACCCACTTCGGTGGATCCTGTGAAACTGATTTTTGATACCTCCATATGGCGTGCCAGAGCCTGGCCAGCCTGTTCACCCATACCGTTTACAACCTGCAATGCCCCCGACGGGCCGCCCGCTTCGACAAATAGTTCGGCGACACGATTGCAGCTCAAAGGTGATTGTTCTGCCGGTTTCAAAATGGTTGAATTGCCTGCAGCCAGAGACGGTGCAATTTTCCACAAGGCCATGAGCAATGGATAGTTCCATGGGGAAATACAGCCCACGACACCAATAGGTTCGCGCAGAACGGTGCTCATTACATCATATTCTGTGGCCGTCACCGTGCCTGTGATCTTGTCGATGCATTCGGCAAAATATTGAATGGTATCGATACACATCGGGATATCCACTTCCACCATATCGGTAATTGGTTTGCCCATATCGATGGTATCCATGAGCGCCAGTTCTGCACCGTTTTGGGCAATCAGATCCGCCCATTTGTACATGATGGCCATACGATCGCGTGGTGCCAGACGTGACCATTCGCCCGATTTGAACGAGGCTTTGGCAATGGTGACAGCTTTGTTTATGTCGGCTTCAGTGCCTGCGGCACATTTATTTATAATGCTGCCGTCAACAGGGCAGATATTGTCGAACGTGCCGCCTTCAGCGGCGTCAACGAACTCGCCACCGATGAAGAGTCTGGTCTCCGCGGTTTTCTTAAGTTCCGCAGCTTTTGCCTGCCAGTCGGCGTGGCTTAGTTTACTTGCATCGTGTAAATTCATTTTTATTCTCTAGGGTTAAAAGGATTTTTATTCGGCACCTGACGGGGCAGGTGGTAACAGGACAAGCGATTCATCAGCCCAGGACAACCAGACCTTTTTGCCCCGGCCCAGTGATTGGCCGGCGGGCAGTTCAATTTCGTGGGTGGCCACCGCGAACGGTTTTTCACAGTCTTTTACTGAAACGTAAAAATGACTTCGGTCACCCAGGTAGGCAGAGGTAATCAGCTCGCCTTCTACGGAATTTATGCCGCCAGTTGGCGGTGTCGTCGTGAGCGATAGCTTTTCGGGCCGAATGCCAACCACAACCGGTTTTCCGGGTTTAAGATAATCAGTATCCCCAAAGGCCCAGCCCTGAATAGTGCCGAGTCCCCGGGCGTCAATCATTACCCGGTTATTATCTGTTTCACGCACCAGCGCGTCTGTGAAGTTCATCTGCCCGATAAAGTCTGCCACTTCTATGCTTTCCGGCTGGTTGTAAAGATTCTTTGGTGATGCAATTTGTAACACATCACCGCGTGCCATCACCGCGACCCGGTCAGACAGGGTTAACGCCTCTTCCTGATCATGGGTCACGAAAATAAAGGTGATACCCACTGATTCCTGCAGGGCGCGTAGTTCAAGTTGCATCTCTTCGCGTAATTTTTTATCCAGTGCGCCCAGTGGCTCATCAAGCAGAAGTACTTTCGGGCGTTTTACCAGTGCGCGTGCAAGGGCGATACGCTGGAGCTGGCCGCCGGAAAGCTCGTTGGCGCTACGTCTGCCAAAACCAGGCAATTTGACCATCTCCAGGGCTTCGTCAACCCGTTTAGCCATCTCAGTCTTGCTGAGCTTGTCCTTGCGCAAACCATAGGCGATATTGCCGCGTACGTTCAGATGAGGGAATATGGCGTAGTTTTGAAAAACCATATTGGTTGGTCTTCGGTGAGGGGGTACATCAGACATTGGTTTGCCATCGATGAAGATCTCTCCGTGCGTGGGTGACTCCAGCCCGGCCAGCATCCGTAGTAGCGTAGTTTTTCCGCAACCTGAGGGGCCGAGCAGGGAAAAGAACTCTCCTGCACCAATTTGCATATTAACCTGATTTACTGCAACAACCTCGCCAAAGTGTTTGGAGACGTTACTTATATTGATATAGGCGTTTTTATTACTCACGGGCTGATAGGTTCCTGTGTCAGTTTAGTTGTTTTTGCGGCGTAAGGACCACTGCGAGAAATACACGACGATGAAAGAGATCACCAGAATGCACGCACCTAGCGCGAGCACGCTTGGCAACCGGTCCGGGAAACGAAGTTGGGAATACATGAAAATAGGCAATGTTGGCTCGGTACCGGCAAGGAAAAAGGCCAGGATGAATTCATCAAATGATACCGTAAAGCACAGTAACAGGCTGGCCAGCACACCCGGAAACACCATTGGCAGTGTAATACGCCAAAACGTCCACCAGCCGTTTTCCCCCAGGTCCGCTGAAGCTTCCTCCATCGACCTATCAAAACCCTCGAATCGCGGTATCAGCGTCGCCATCGCGAACGGTACGCAAATAAGAACATGACCCACAGTAACTGTGTATAAAGAAAGCGTGATACCCAATCGACTAAGCAGGATAAGCATAGCGACGCCGAGGATAATTCCGGGGATTACCAGTGGCAGCATGATAACGAAAACGACCGGCCCTTTCCCCGGCATACGATAACGGGTCACCGCCTTTGCACCAAGTACCCCGAGCAATGTGGCGAAGATGGAAGTTACCGCTCCCACCTTGATACTGTTCATCAGAGCTGCGAACATGGGCTCGTTACCGAGCATGTCCCGGTACCATTCCAGGGTCCACCCCTTGATCGGGAAAGAAATGTATATCGAATCGCTGAAGGAAAACAGCGGCAAAAAAAGCACCGGGATATAAAGGAACCCCAGAAACACAATGGCATAAATGTGCAACGACCTGTTAGGACGTTGGATATAAGAAACATTTTTCATTTAATACGCCTCGTGAACCTGCCTGTTATCAGGGCGAAGGAAAATGCCAGCAGCCCGACAACCAGCATCATTGCGATGGACAATGCTGATCCCATTGGCCAGTCATTGATATTACCGAAGTGGACCTGGATGATATTCGCCAACATCAGACCATCCGGGCCGCCGACCAGCGCTGGTGTCACATAATCACCGACAGTAGGTACAAAAATAAGCACCGAAGAAGCAATGACGCCGGGTAACGATAGCGGCAGGGTGACCCTTAAAAATCGGGCGACCGGCCCATCTCCAAGGTCCGTAGCCGCTTCCAGCAAGGATCGATCGATTTTCTCCAGCGAAACGTAAATCGGCAGAATTGCGAACGCCACCCAGGCGTGGGTCAGGGTAATCACCACGGCAGTTGGGCTGTAAATTAAAAAATCTAGCGGGGCATCCGTCAGGCCCAAAGCCATCAAACCGGAATTAATGGCGCCATTAAAGCCGAGGATAATTTTCCAGGTGAAAATTCGTAGCAAATAGCTGGTCCAGAATGGCAATGTCATCAGGATGATCCAGAGTAATTTACGTCGATGCACATGAAAAGCTACGAAATAGGCCATTGGATAGGAGAGCAGTACGGTAGCGAGCGTACAGGCTCCGGAGATCCACAAAGATCGAATCAGAAGTTTCGTGTAGACGGCGCGCTCTATGGTCTTTTCATAGTTTGCTGTGGTCAAAGTGGTGTCAAATTCGAAACCATGCTGAGTCCAGAAGCTCATGATAACCATGATACCAAACGGCACGCACATGCTGAATAACATGACCAGCAGTGTCGGAGATAGCAGGCTATAGCCCCTGATCGCTTCACTGCGCAAGAACAGGGCTCGAAATCTCGATCGCCAGCTTTTGCCCTGATCGCTGGATTGGGAACGGCTATTGATTATTGCTCCCTTATTGCTCATGTGCGGTTCATGTGTCGATAATAGATAGTTAAAATTGTGCGCTCGAGATACTGTTTCAAGCTGCGGGTAAGGGCTGGTCCGGGAAAACTTTAGCCAGGAATAATTGTATTGCAGCTTTCCCGGCATCACAGCAACCGGTTTCTCCGATCAGGTGTGATTCCGTCCACAGGCCGAACAGCATTGCGTTGAGCCCGTTGATGATTAGTGGCAGTTCCTGTTTGTCATAACCCCCTTCATCGACAATTTTGGAAATTTGGCTTCTCATTTCATTTTTATATCGGTTATCCCGGGGAATCCCATGTTCACGATACAGTACATTACCCTTGGCTTCTCCCCAGAACGCATGCCAGGCAGATACATATTCCGGATTTTCGCACGCAAACTGTATGTCATAGTTAACGAGATTAAGTAGTTTGTCCATAGCTGACTCACCACCCTCGGCAAGCGCGGCATCCCAGCCTTCGCCGTAACGCTTACCGAGAAAATCAAGTGCTTCCTGAATAAGCAGGTTTTTGGACTTAAAATGAAATACAACAAGGGTGTGTGATACGCCGATCCTCTCGGCTACTCGGGTCAAAGTCGTGTTGCCGAGCCCCAACGAAGCAATAGTTGATATTGCTGATTGAAGAATAAGCCGCCGTGTTTCCATACCTCGGGCGCGGCGCTTGTCTTCTTTTTGTATTTGTTGCACTACTTTTTACTCCTTACGGTAACATTTTGACGCCAATCCACCTGGTTTCCCACATGGAGCTTGTAACTGACTAACTAGTCAGATAGTATCTTTACTGTGTTATAGATGTCAATGGAATCCATACTTACAATGTAATCCAGCATCAATGCACCCAATTTCACCGTCGTGGTGAAGTTTGATTAATAAACCGAGGAGGGTATAGAACATGAAAAAAAATGATTTTTCCCACAATGAGCTGATGGATACCTTGCAATCAGGCAAGCTGTCCAGACGGCGGTTCAGCCAGATGCTGGGTGTGGCAGGCATTAGTTTGGTCGCCACGCCGATGTTGTCGAGAAAGGCCATGGCGGGTGCTGCAGACCAGGCTACCTATTTCACCTGGGGCGGCTGGGATTCGCCTGAGTACTACGCAAGCTATGTTGCAAAACATGGTGAACCACCCAACTTTGCGACCTTTGGCGGATCAGAAGAAGCCTTTACCAAGATGCGAGGAGGATTTGTGGTAGATGTGGCTCACCCATGTAATGTTGAAATCCCTCGATGGGTGGAAAGCGGGCTGTTTCAGCAACTCGATACCTCTAAACTTTCCAACTGGGATGACCTGATTCCACAGCTGTGGCAACTGCCCGGAAACGTGGTAGACGGGAAGCCCTATTTCGCACCGTTTGACTGGGGTCAAACCTCAATCACTTATCGCACCGACCTGGTCGACTGGCAGGGTGGTGAAGAATCCTGGAGCCTGCTTTGGGATGAACGCTACAAAGGAAAAATCGGCCAACTCGGGTCAGCAGGGGATGCTTGGTGGTGTGCGGCGATTTACGCAGGGGTCGATTTTGACAATATTGGGTCCGAAGAAAACCTTGAAAAAGTGGCGGCTTTGCTACGCAAACAACGCCCTCTAATTAGAACCTATACAGACGATCCCACTACTTTGGAACAGGCGCTGGCCTCGGGTGAATTAGTCGCCGCGATGACCTGGAACAGCTCAACGGTTACCCTCAAAGGCGAAGGCGTTCCGGTAGAGTTTGCCAAGCCGAAAGAAGGCGCCCTAACCTGGGTATGTGGCATGATGATGCATAAAGATGCGCCGCACCCGGATCGAGCCCACGATATTATTGACTCTTTACTTAGCGTGGAACGCGGCATCACGCTCATTACCGATGAAGGTTATGGCCACTCCAATCAAAAGGCCATCGAGGCGGTGGATGATGCCTCTCTCGCCTCTTTGGGTCTGACTCGTAATCCGGAGGATACGCTTGGCTCAGGTAAATTCATGGTGCCACAGGATCAGGCGTTTGAAACCGCTTCAAACAAGCTTTACGAGGAAATAAAGGCCGGGTTTTAACCAGGCGTTTCCCCTGATCATAGGGGGTTCGAAAACGAGTCGTGGCATGCGCTATTGTGCCACGGCTCTGATTGAGCCATTTAATGCCGGAAATTTTCGAAATTCTTTTTCTATGGATTTCCTCGATGAAGGCGAAAACGTACTCAATACAGACTGAGCCGTATTTTTATACAGGCAGTTTCCGGTGTAGTTCGCCCGGTTAGGGCAAGCACCGGGGCTGCGTTAGTGCTCATACGTCAAAAATCAGACATAGATCATGACTCGAGACTCCCGTTACGACGTGCTTTTTGAACCGGTTAGAATAGGTCCGGTTACCGCTAAAAATCGTTTCTACCAGGTGCCCCATTGCAATGGAATGGGATTTAACCTGCCACAAACCCACGCCAGCATGCGTGAAGCCAAGGCCGAAGGTGGATGGGCGGTGATCTGTACAGAAGAGTGCATGATTCACCCTACATCAGATTATTCACCGGAACCCCAGGCACGTTTGTGGGATGAAAATGACGTAAAGTACCTGGCACTAATGGTCGATGCCGTGCATAAGCACGATGCTCTTGCCGGGGTGCAACTTGCGCACAATGGTGTCGGTGCCCAGAACCATTTTACCCGTATGCCGTCCCTCGCGCCATCTGATCAGGCAGCGGTTGAAAGTGTCCCCAGTCAGGGGCGTGGCATGAACAAGAAGGATATACGGGAGTTTCGCCGTTGGCACCGTGATGCAGCTTTACGCGCCAAAAGGGCAGATGCGGACATCGTGTATGTATATGCAGGCCATGATACAACTTTGCTGATGCATTTCCTCTCAGCCCGAAGAAACCAGCGTACGGATGACTATGGTGGCAGTCTTGAGAACCGGGTGCGGCTGTTTCGAGAAGTGTTAGAAGAAACCAAAGATGCAGTAGGCGATCGCTGTGCTGTTGCTGTCCGGCTGGCTGTTGACGAACTGTTAGGCCCGCAAGGGATTAGCTGTGATGGAGAGGGCAGGGAAATTATTGAAATGCTCGCCGAGCTACCCGATCTTTGGGATATCAATGTCAGCAACTGGGAAAACGATTCACTTTCTTCCCGGTTTAGTGAGGAAGGCTTTCAGGAACCCTATGTTTCGTTTGTAAAAAAGCTAACGACAAAACCCGTGGTCGGCGTCGGTCGGTTTACCTCGCCGGACACCATGGTTAGCCAGATTAAGCGCGGTGTTATCGATATGATCGGGGCTGCCCGCCCTTCCATCGCGGACCCGTTTCTACCCAAAAAAATTGAAGAAGGCCGGATCGAGGAAATTCGTGAATGCATCGGATGTAACATCTGTGCGTCAGGGCAACTGACTTTCTCGCCGATGCGTTGTACGCAGAACCCGAGTGTCGGGGAAGAATGGCGGAGAAACTGGCATGCTGAACACATTCCGGCAAAGGGCTCTGAAGATACAGTACTGGTTGTTGGTGCAGGCCCGGCGGGTCTGGAAGCTGCTCGTGCGCTGGGTCAGCGGGGTTATGCGGTTACCCTTGCAGAAGCAAAAAAGGAGTTTGGCGGGCGCATCGTTAAGGAGAGCCGCTTACCGGGGCTTAACGCCTGGGCACGTGTGAGAGACTGGCGTATTGGGCGAATTCAACAAATGGCAAACGTGGAGACTTACCTGGACAGCAAGCTTACTTCTGACGAAATTCTTTCATTCGGTTTTCAACGCGTAATTCTTGCAACCGGGGCTCATTGGCGGGCTGATGGAATCGGGGTGACAAACTGGAAACCGATCCCGGGGTCTGACCAGGATCATGTGTTTTCTCCCGAGTACATATTAGACGGTGGGAAACTGGAGGGGCCAGTGGTTGTGTTTGATGACGACAATTTTTATATAGGCGCAATTATTGCGGAGAAACTGAAGGAAAATGGAAATGAGGTAACTTTTATAACCACTGCGTCTGAAGTTTCACCCTGGACGAGTAATACGCTGGAACAACATCGTATTCAGACCCGGATTCTGGAGATGGGAATCAATGTTATTACCTCTCACAACATTTCCAGAATAAAAAGATCAGAAATAGATATCCGTTGTGGCTACACCGAAAAGTTAAACACCGTTGTGGCTGCAAACGTGGTCATGGTTACATCGCGCCAGCCAGACAACAAACTTTCAATAGCACTGGCGGACGATAAGGTAGACCTTAATGCTGCAGGAATTTCATCGGTCACTTCGATCGGTGACTGTCTCAACCCATCGACGATCGCGGTTGCGGTATATGATGGACATCGTATTGCCCGCGAGATGGACGCGGCGCAGGAAAATCCGGATATGCCGTTTCGACGCGAGAAGATCCTGATCGAAAAATCGATCTGAATCTGCAACTTCAGCTATTCCGGCAAACCTTAACAAGCAATAAATTACTGACCCAATCACTTTAAAACTATCAAAATTATTAGACGAAATGACAAAACGCGATTCCAGATACGACATACTGTTTGAGCCGGTAAAAATCGGGC
>JAAELZ010000405.1 GCA_024226105.1 Pseudomonadota bacterium
AAATAGGGCAATACAAAAATGCTCAGAATCACCAGCCAGAACAGAATACGTCGGAAATTTTTCCAGCGCCGGGCGCTGCGTTTTTCCCTGATCAGGGCCCGGCCCAGTTCTGAGATAGTATTCAAGCCTTCGCGAATAGTTTGTTCGCCCTGTTCAATCTGATCTGTCATGACATTTTCCAACTATTAGGGGTCCGTAGGGTGGATAAGCAACGCACGTCCGCCTTTGTTATGTATTCGATAATGGTGGATGCGCTGTGTTTATACACCCAAATACTATTTACGTAAAAAGCTCGCCCTCTTCTTCAAAAACAACCAGGGCTGACAATGATTGTCCGGCACAGGGTCCACTGACACATTTTCCTGAATCAGGTTCAAAACGTGCGCCGTGCGTCGAACACATTAAATATTCTTGCGCTGCATCAAAAAACACACCGGGTGCCCAGTCGAGCTCAACCCCCAGATGCGGGCAGCGATTTTCATAGGCGTAGACTCTGCCTTGAAACGCGATCACAAAACCACTTTCAGTGGCATCATTTGACGGCCTGTTTTCAAGTTCAAAGCGCAAACCTGTGCCATTTCGTAAATGGCTGCGCTTACCAATGCAGGTTTTAGACACGCAACTCAAATACGCTCCGATCTAACTGACAAAATCATCAAAAAATGATTTGATTTTGTCTTTCCAGGAACTACTTTGCGGTGAATGTTTCTTGCCACCCGCTTCGAGCACCACCTGAAATTTTTCCAGCAACTTCTTTTGCTCGCCGGTCAGGTTCACCGGAGTTTCAGTCAGCACCTTAATATACAGATCGCCAACATGTGATGAACGCACATTTTTCACACCTTTACTGCGCAAACGAAATACCCGGTTACTTTGTGTACCTGCCGGTATTTTTATCGATGCCCGACCTGTCAAGGTCGGCACTTCCAGCTCTCCACCCAGAGACATGGTGATATAACTAACCGGAACCTCGCAACTCAGATCATCGCCATCACGCTCAAATATTTCATGTTTTCTCAGGCGAACCTGGACGTATAAATCACCGGGAATCACTCCCGCGCCACCGCCTTCCCCTTCGCCGCCAAGCCGAACCTGATCACCTTCATCAACACCGGCAGGGATTTTAACCTTAAGCGATTTTTCCTCGCGTATCTGGCCCTGTCCGGAACAATCCGGGCAGGGATCGGTTATCTGCTTACCCGTACCACGACACTGCGGGCAGGCCTGCTGAACCGAGAAGAACCCCTGCTGCATGCGTACCTGCCCCTGACCCGCGCAGGTTTGACACCTTGTGGGCTGGGTTCCCGGTTTTGCGCCACTGCCATCGCAGGGTTCACAGGAACGCATGCGCGGAACGCGTATTTTCTTTTCTACACCTTCAACCGCTTCTTCCAGCGACAATTCAACGCGAATGCGTAAATCAGCACCACGTGCCTGACGGCGCCCACCCTGAGCCCCGCCGCCGCCAAAAATATCACCGAACATATCGCCGAAAATATCACCAAAACCACCGGCACCATGACCACCACCGCCCATACCGGCAGAAGGATCTACCCCGGCGTGGCCAAACTGATCGTAGGCAGCACGCTTTTGCTCATCCTTTAAAACGGCATAAGCTTCCTGCACCTCTTTGAATTTGGCCTCAGCATCGGCTGAATCCTGATTACGATCAGGATGATATTTCATCGCAACCTTACGGTAGGCCTTTTTGATTTCCGCCTTGGAGGCCGTTTTCGACGCCCCCAACACTTCGTAATAATCTCGTTTAGACATGTTTTCTATCAAATAACACTACACTTATGGA
>JAAELZ010000406.1 GCA_024226105.1 Pseudomonadota bacterium
CAGCTACTCCTGGCGCCGGTTAATTTCGATGCTTTATATGCCCAGCACATGCAACAGCAGCAGGCATCTGCGTCCGGGGCGGCGCATTGAGCACAAACCAGATGCCTAGGAGCCTGTCCAAGAATAGAGAACCTACTGCGGAAAAGCCGGTTTGACCCATTTTTCCGTTCATTTTCGTTAAATATAAGTAACTATTCGCCTCAAATGACCAAAAAACTGGCCTCAAACCGACTTCCCCTCGCTACGGCGCCTATTCTCGGACAGACTCCTAGCGACACCTGTGCATCCTTGCACATCGCGCAACGACGCGGAATAGTTGTTCTATTGCAAGGAGTTGTAACGCAGCCATGGGCTGTCGCAAGCGTGCAATCGGCCCTGTAGCGTGATTCA
Source organism: Pseudomonadota bacterium (assembly GCA_024226105.1). Lineage (GTDB taxonomy): Bacteria > Pseudomonadota > Gammaproteobacteria > Arenicellales > Poriferihabitantaceae > JAAELZ01. Next base: position 391 of record JAAELZ010000406.1, read on the forward strand.
CCCAGCAAGTGAACAGGTAAATCAAAGTCAATAGCTTTCATAAATGCTCACCCACCGGCCGGCCTATGGCTGACTCTGATCCGCCAGATACAACCAAGTCTCCACTACCGTATCCGGGTTGAGGGACATGCTCCCAATACGTTGGTCCAAGAGCCAGCGCGCAAGGTCCGGGTGATCCGAGG
>JAAELZ010000407.1 GCA_024226105.1 Pseudomonadota bacterium
ATTTCAAACAGGGCCTGTTCCTGATCGCTTAGCGGACCATTGCTATGGCTTGGCAAGGTTTGATTTGTCATCCTTCACCTCCTACGGTCAGGCCGTTGATGCGTAAGCTTGGTTGCCCGACACCCACCGGAACGCTCTGACCATCTTTGCCGCACATGCCGACACCGCTATCAAGTTGCATATCATTGCCGACCATGCTGACGCGTGTCAGGACATCCGGACCGTTTCCGATCAGGGTAGCGCCTTTGATCGGATGGCTGAGTTTGCCATTTTTTATCTTATAGGCTTCAGAAGCACTGAATACAAATTTCCCCGAGGTAATGTCCACCTGGCCGCCGCCAAAGTTGGCTGCGTACACGCCGTCCTCAACCGAGGCGATGATTTCCTGTGGGTCGTATTTGCCGGGCAGCATATAGGTATTGGTCATGCGTGGCATGGGTAGATGGGCGTAGGATTCACGGCGTCCATTCCCGGTTGCCTGCATATTCATCAGGCGTGCGTTGAGTTTGTCCTGCATATAGTTTTTCAATACCCCGTTTTCGATCAGCACGGTATTTTCGGTAGGAGTGCCTTCATCATCAATGGTCAAAGAACCGCGTCTGTCCGCCAGCGTGCCATCATCCACCACAGTGCATTCGGTTGCGGCAACAGTATCCCCGATGCGCCCGCTAAAGGCCGATGTTCCCTTGCGGTTAAAATCGCCTTCCAGTCCGTGACCAATCGCTTCGTGCAGCAGTATTCCCGGCCAGCCCGGGCCAAGCACCACGGTCATCTCACCCGCCGGCGCAGCTTGCGCTTCCAGGTTTACAATGGCCTGGCGTACTGCCTCATCGGCATATTGTTCAGCCCTGTCCTGTTCGAGAAAATAAGAATAGGCGTAGCGCCCGCCGCCACCCATCGCGCCACTCTCACGGCGACCATTTTCTTCCACGATGACCGAAACATTCAGGCGAATCAGCGGGCGAACGTCGGCGCGATACGTGCCATCGCTCGCTGCCACCAGGATAACCTCGCGGCCTCCGGCGAGACTGACGGATACTTCCTGTACGCGTGAATCCACGGCGCGCGCGTGCTGATTGAGTTTTTGCAGTAGCGCAACCTTGTCGGTATCCGCCAGGCTTGATATGGGTAATACATCTGAATAAAGGGGCGCGCTTGTCCGGCTTGCCAGTTGAACAGGCCGGATGCCGTTTTGCCCGGCATTTGCGATACTCCGGGCAGACACTGCGGCATCCATTAATGCCTTACGGGAGATTTCGTCTGAATAGGCAAAGCCGGTCTTTTCGTTGCTGATGGCCCGGATGCCAACGCCCTGATCGATCTGATATGAGCCGGATTTAACTTTGTTATCTTCCAGTGACCAGCCTTCAAAGCTGGCGTGCTGAAAATAACAGTCTGCATAGTCCATGCCGGGAAGCATAATGCTGCCCAGTACATTTTCTATGTCGTTGACTTGAAGGCCTTCAGGTGAGAGCAGCATCTGCTCGGCGAGATTCACATGTGGGTTTGAGTTCATAGGATGAAACATAGGGGCGTGTGTACGAGAAGGCAAGTTAAAGGACTGGTTTTTTGTGACTAAAACCGTTTTAGCTGTCTTTACTACGCATTACAAGCCAGGTTCCTGCCTGCGCATCAATTGTGCAGAATTTTAAATGGTGATGGTCAGCTGATTCATATAGTATTCGCGGCATTAGCGGGGTGATGTACATCAGCCCGGTGTGTCGGGTGTAACATGGGCCTTAGGTTTGAGAATGTATTCAAGTGATCTCTAAGCTGTACGCAACAGATAAGTGGCTGGTATGGGTCGCTGTTTGTGGCAGTTTATTATTGTCTGCCTGGGCGAATTACATGGACGATATCGTCAACAATGACGGTATTGAATACATTAGAGCAGCTGCAGCCATGCTGCAGGGTGACTGGGCGTCTGCCTTACATACATACAAATGGCCATTTTATAGTTTGACGATAGCTTCCACGTCACTGATAAGTGGCCTGTCGCTCACCACAAGCGCTCACGTGGTAAATGCCATTTGCAATGTCTGGCTGGTGCTTGCTTTTGTAGCGCTGGTCAGGTTATTGGGTGGTAATCGCAATACGCTATGGTTTGCGGTACTGGTTATACTGGCGTTTCCGGTTATTAACAAATTCCGCCCTTATCTTATTCGTGATCCGGCCTTTCTGGCACTTTTCCTGAGCGGCTGTTTTGCATTTTTCCTGTATATCAAAAGCGGGTTCAAGCGACACAATGTTATTGCCATGGCGTGCTTTACACTGGCAGCGCTTTTTCGACTTGAAGGCATGGTCTACCTCCTGTTAACTCAGGCGTATCTGTTCAGCCGGCATTTTGTGCACAGGGGTAGCCGTTTTCTCAGCCTGTTAGGCCTTATATTTTTACTGATTTTGCTATTGGTGTTTATCTCCTGGTGGCAGTTCTCCTCAACAGATGAGCTGGGCTACTCAAGCATTTTCACCCAGCCGGTGCGCTTCTTTGAGGCAACCTGGGAGCAGCTGGGAAAGGAATTTGGCCAGCGACTAAGAGCGGTACAGGGTAGCTCCCTGTTCGGTTATTCACAGGCGTATGCCGTCTTGATATTGTTAGGGGCTGCAATTTCTACAGTATTGCTGAAGCTCGTTCACTCTCTATACTATCTTTACTTTTTTCTTTGGCTGGTGGCATGGCGTAAAGGGCTTTTGTTCCCCAAATCCGGCCTGTATGGGCCCTGGCGATTTCTGTTTCTTGCATCTTTTCCTTTCTTTATTCTCTTCGTGATTGTACAGGGCTTCATAACCTCCCG
>JAAELZ010000408.1 GCA_024226105.1 Pseudomonadota bacterium
AATCCCTGATGTCTGGCCCACCCGCAAGTACTGAACGCAAGTTGGTCATAAAATATATCCAACAACTACGGCAGTTCACGTGCTGCCACGCGCGGTCAGGGTCCTCGGTGGCGCAATTCGTTTGATGCAGGTCGACTTCGGTGGCTTCACCCACATCTCGGAAGTGGACGTCCACCGTCATCGTTCCAAACGTGAAGCGCACCAGGCAGTTAGGCTTCACCAATGTAAACTCACCCCCATGTGCGAAGTGGTGGACGTAAGTCCAATGATAGCTGTCACCCGTCTGAACCTGCTCATCCGGCCTCCGAAGGTCGCCGTTAGCCGCTGTGTGAGTCGCCTTATAGATAAAGAACGATTCGAGACCTTCAGCCGTCGAAAAATAGCGGAACACTTGCTCCAGCGGCGCAAGATAATACATCCGAACATGGAACTGGGACCAATCATATGAATTCATAAATTCTCTCCTTAGCAATACCTTTGCCAAAAAGCGAGCCAAAAAGGGCCACCTGTAGTAAAGTTGAAGTTCACCAAAACCCAACCCCTACAGGAGGCCCTCGATGGATATTTTAGCACTTTTACATTGTTTACAGCCCCATTTGTCCCCGACCAATCTGCGCCGGATGAGCCGGGTCACCCAAGCCATTTTGAGCCTGCCCGGACGGGTCACGATGCTGAACATCTCCCGCTGGGCAGGTCCAGGCGGCAGTTACCGGACAATACAGCGTTTTTTCAACATCGATATTCCCTGGCTGCAAGTCTTTGGGCAGTTCTTTGAGCGCCATCTGCACACGCCGGAAGGCGAATATTTCCTGGTGGGCGACGAAAGTGTTATCACCAAAGCCGGCCATGCAACGCACGGGGTGGACTATTTTTTCTCCGGGTTGTTGAACAAGGTGGTCAAAAGCCTTGCCATTTTCACGCTGGCGCTGGTGTCGGTGGAAGAACGGCAAGCCTATCCCTTGCAGGTGGAGCAGGTGGTGCGCTCAGAAGCGGAGAAAGCCGCCGCCAAAGCGCGGAAGAAAGCCCAGGCGGTCAAAAAGGGTCCGCCACAGAAAAAGGCGGGGCGTCCCAAAGGCAGCCGGAACCGGGATAAAACCCAGGTTGAGCTAACTGAAGAACTGCTGCGCATCCAAAAAATGGTCAAAAAACAGCTTGCTATGCTCAAAAACTTGGTCGCGGTCTGCCACCTAGTGCTGGACGGGCACTTCGGGAATAACAACGCCTTGCAAATGACGCGCCAATGTGGCCTGCACCTGATTTCCAAACTGCGCTATGACGCCGCTTTGTACTTCCGGTATGAGGGTGAACAAAAAACCAAGGGACCGCGCAAGAAGTACGGCTCGAAAATCGATTACCGGAATATCCCCACACAATATCTGGTCGAGAAGCGGACCGAAAAAGGGTTCGAGATCTGCATCTACCAGGCCGAGATGCTGCACAAGGCCTTCGCCCAACCACTCAACGTGGTCATCATCACCAAGACGAACCTCAAGACAGGCGCCTTTGCCAACGGCAACTTGTTTTCCAGCGACCTCGACCTGACTGCTGAAAAAATCAGAACCTGGTACAGCCTGCGCTTTCAAATCGAGTTCAATTTCCGGGACGCCAAACAACACTGGGGCTTGGAAGATTTCATGAATGTCAAAGAAGTTCCGCTGACCAATGCGCTCAACCTTTCCCTGTTCATGGTTAACCTTGCGCAGGTTTTATTACGTGAATTTCGCGAAACCCACCCTGAAAGTGGGCTGCTGGACT
>JAAELZ010000409.1 GCA_024226105.1 Pseudomonadota bacterium
GAAGCGCATCCACCATTTAACAAAAAGCCGGGGCTGAAGCCCCAGTTCCTTACGCTATGTAATAGCCAGGATCACCAGACTAACAACCCAGAAAACCATATGTTCGAACAACTAGGCGACAGATTTAAACGAACCTTCAAAACCCTGCGTGGCCGGGGCCGCTTAAGTGAAGACAATATTCAGGATGCCCTGCGTGAGGTTCGTATCGCTTTACTTGAGGCCGACGTGGCGCTGAGCGTTGTAAAGCCCTTCATTAATCAGGTGCGTGAACGGGCGATCGGCAAGGAAGTCATTGACAGCCTGAGCCCCGGCGAGGCCATGGTCAAGGTGGTCCATGATGAATTAATCGAACTCATGGGGGTTCATAATGATGCGCTGGATCTGAATGCCCGCCCGCCGGTGGTGATCCTGGTGGCTGGTTTGCAGGGTGCGGGTAAAACCACTACGGTCGCCAAGCTCGCGAACCTGCTACGTGAACGTGATAAAAAATCTGTCGCGGTGGTCAGTGCAGACGTATATCGCCCTGCAGCGATTGACCAGCTCAAGCAGGTTTCCGTTGCGGCTGGCGCACAATTTATAGAAAGTTCTTCCGATCAAAACCCCGTTAGAATTGCCAGGGCCGCGGTTGATCAGGCTAAAAAGCTCAATACCGACGTTCTGATTATCGATACCGCCGGACGCCTGCATGTAGACCAGGAGCTGATGCAGGAAGTAAAGGAAATTCATGCGGTTAGCAATCCATCTGAAACGTTGTTTGTAGTCGATAGTTTGACCGGCCAGGATGCTGCCAATTCTGCCAAAGCTTTCAACGAAGCGCTGGAATTGACAGGCCTGATTCTAACCAAAACCGACGGTGATGCCCGTGGTGGTGCGGCTTTGTCTATCCGACATATAACAGGTAAACCTGTAAAGTTTATCGGTACCGGCGAAGGCATCGACAAGCTGGAAGCCTTTTACCCCGATCGAATCGCTTCTAGAATTCTCGGCATGGGCGATGTGCTCAGCCTGGTCGAAGAGGTTGAGCGTAAGGTTGACAAGCAAAAAGCCCAGAAACTTGCGCGTAAAGTTACCAAAGGAAAGGGCTTTGATCTGGATGATTTTCGCGATCAGTTGCTGCAAATGGAGCAAATGGGTGGCATGTCCAGCATGATGGATAAACTCCCCGGTATGGGTAACATTCCACAGGCTGCATTAGGGCAGGGCGAGAAACAAACCCGGCAGATTGTGGCGATTATTAATTCCATGACGCCCCGGGAACGGGCTTTTCCTGCAGTGATAAAAGCCACAAGAAAACAACGCATTGCAGCCGGTTCCGGCACCCGGGTTCAGGACATCAACCGCCTGCTAAAGCAATTCCTGCAAATGCAGAAAATGATGAAAAAGATGCGCGGCAAAGGCGGCATGCGCAAAATGATGGGCATGATGAAAGGAATGGGTGGCATGGGC
>JAAELZ010000410.1 GCA_024226105.1 Pseudomonadota bacterium
AATATGCGCACCAATTTCAGCGCCTTTCTCCAGCACACAAACCGACAATTCGGTATCGTTTGATTGAGCCAATTGTGCCAGCCGTATGGCTGCGCTTAGTCCGGCCGGCCCGCCACCAATGATTACAACGTCAAAGGGCATGGATTCACGTTCACTCATAGCACTTTCCTGAAAGGTTGATGTATTTACTTCGGGCCTGTATTAAAAACAAAAGCCGGTTTTAGACTTGGGATATGCTGAAGGACGCGCCATTTCTTTCACAATGGTGCTGCTGATTTAGTTCATCACACCCCGAGCCGATAATATTCCGCTTTATTGTACGTCAATTTGCTTTTCGGTTACTTATTCATCTGCGTCGAATGCTTCACTATTTACACTGAAGTCGAAGTGAGTGGAGATATCCTGCTCGAACCAGACGAGACGTTCGTGATGACCCAGAATAACCCTACTGGCCCAGTTTTGGGTGATGCGACTTCCGTGCAGAGTCTGATCTTAAATCCCAGTTGACCGCTCTAAGGCTTGAATACGTATATGAAATGCAATAGAAAAACAGTATTTCCCACTTCCACGATATGGGTGAAAGGGAAATATTTACCTTTTCTATGTGATTCATACACGTATTCATCTCTCGTAGCGGTCAACTGATTTTGGTCCAATATGTAACATTTTGTAACACCGCTTGACGACTGATCATAAATGCCGCATATTTGTGAGTGAGTAATCACTTACAAATATGAGCCACTCAAATAATGGGAAAACCGCATGCACAACGAAAAGATGAAATTATCCGCAGCGCGCTGGATCTTGCGGCTGAGACGGGTGTTAAGAAGGTAACCACTCAGGCGATCGCAGACCGTGTTGGTATTGCGCAGGCGACGGTATTTCGACATTTCAAATCGAGGGACTCAATTTTCGCCGAAGCCATTGAATGGCTGGCGGAGCAGTTATTTGAAACTCTGGCCACTTGTTTTAACGATCAGACATTAGCCGCAAACGAAAGATTAAATATGTTGATCCAGCGGCAACTGGGTTTAATTTCACGCCATAAAGGCCTGCCCAGATTGTTATTTTCAGATCGTCTGCACATTGAATCACCCGCCTTGAAGGGTGTGGTGCAAACTATTATGAATCGCTATACGCTGCAATTGGGTTTGCTGATTGATGAGGGCAAGGCGCAAGGGTGTTTTAGACAGGATATAAATTCCACCGAAACGGCGACCCTGATAACTGCACTGGTACAGGGTACGGTAATGCGCTGGTCGATTTTTGACTTTGATTTTGAACTTGAAGATCAGGCAGCGCCCATTCAGGATTTTTTAAACAATATTTTAATTGCGAGGTAATAAAGATGAACCAGGTAAAAAAGAAAATTGCTTTACGTGTCGTTTCAGTTGTTGCGGTGCTATTTGGTCTGCTCACGATTAAATCCGGGGGAAGCGTACTGTTTGGCCCTGAATCGGCAAAGCTGGCGGCAGGCAACGTAGTGGATTTTGTATTGTGGTTTAATTTTCTGGCTGGATTTTTATACGTGATCGCGGGCATCGGCCTGTGGATGGAAAAAGTGTGGGCAGTTTGGCTGGCAGGCCTGATTGCAATAATGACTGCTCTGGTATTTTTAGCACTGACCGTGCATATTTCGGGGGGTGGTTTGTATGAGAACCGCACCATTGCAGCGATGACGCTCCGATTTACTCTTTGGACCTTCATTTTCTTTTTTACCCGTAAGAAATTAGTGGGTCGGACATAACCACAATCTGATATGAAAAAATTCTTCCGAAGCCCGCTCTTTTTCCCACTTATATTGGTTGCAGCCATTGCCTTTGTGGTTTTTCAGGTTAAAACCAAAGCGCCGGTCGAACATGAACAGGTCGGGTACCCGGTCAAAGCGGTAGAGGTAATTGCCGCCCGGGAACTGCCTTTTCGAGCACGCGCCACTGCATTTGGCAATATCGAACCTTCGGTAGTTGTGAATGCTAAATCGGAAGTCAGCGGTAAAATTGTTTATGTGCACCCGGATTTGCACAAAGGGGCAAGCATTGCGCAGGGTGAAGTGGTGCTGCGCATTGAGCCGACAACCTTTAAGATTTCTCTGGATCAGAGCCAGGCAGGTCTGCAGGGTAGCCTGTCCAGCCTGGCCCAACTCGAAGCCGAAGAAGCCAGTACCCGTCTGGCGCTTGAAATTGCTCAGGATAACCTGAAAGTAGGTCAGAAAGAGCTTGAGCGGCAGAGGGCTTTACAGGAGAAAAAGCTGGTTGCGCGCTCGGACCTGGACAGAGAGGTGCAAAAAGTTCTGAACCTGCGCCAGCAGGTCCAGGATATTCAGGGCAAGTTATCCAGCTATAACAGCCGCAAAGCGGCGACCCTTGCTCAGATTACACAATCTCAAAGCCAGGTTGCGCAGAGCGAGGATACGCTGGGTAGAACGGAAGTCAGCATGCCGATCGACGCAAGAATTGGTGAGGTGCTGGTTGAAAAAGGTGAGTTTGTACCGGCGGGCGCGGTTTTGTTTGAGGCGCTTGGCGTGCAGGCAGTTGAAATAAACGCGCAATTACCGGTACAACAGTTTAGACCCCTGGTGGCGGGAATGGGTAAATCGGGTGCTTCGGCACTGGTCAATTTGCAGTCCCCGGCGGATTTGCAGAACGTGGTCGCCAGGATGCAGCTGGAAGTCCGGGTGCGATTGGTGGGTGATACGGATGGTTCCATATACTGGGAAGGGCAGTTGCTGCGCCTCAGTGAATCGGTCGATCCGGTGCGCGACACCCTGGGCATGGTGGTTGAAGTGGCCAATCCCTATGCCGGGATCATCCCCGGGAAGAAACCACCGTTGTTAAAAGGAATGTCTACTGCCGTGGAATTTTACTCACAGCTCAAACCCACTCTGATACTGCCCAGAAAAGCGGTGCACCAGGGGCGAGTTTATATTGCAGATGAGAATAATCAATTAGTTATTGAACCCGTTCACATACAGTTTATGCAGGGAAATATGATGATACCTGATGAGCAAAGTGCGAGCAGACTGGCAGGCAGGAATATCATTATTAGTGACGTGATACCAGTCATGCAGGGTTTACCGCTAAAAGTGATCCATGCGGAAGATTATGAGCAGGAGTTGGCACGTCGAGCTCTTGGCTTATGAACGATTCGATCTTAGGTTATTTCGTAAAACATCCAACCGCGAGCAATATTTTAATGATGGCGATAATCGCCATCGGCCTGGTTTCGCTTGCCTCGCTTAACAAGGAATCTTTTCCGCAGCTTAAGCCCAGTAAAGTACAGCTCACCATGGCTTATCCCGGGGCGAACCCGGCGGATGTGGAAGACGCCATCTGTAATCGACTGGAGGACGCGACCGACGGTATCAGCTTTTTAAAGGAGCAAAGTTGTGATGCGCGGGATAACATTGCGATTTTTACGCTCGAAATGCAGGAATCGGGCGAAATTGATGCGTTTTACGATGACATTAAAAGTGCCGTCGATGGCATTGCAGATTTCCCGGATGAAACGGAAAACCCCACCATAAAACAACTGGGGCGCGTGAGCCGGGTGGCAAGTATCGCGGTTACCTCGAAAAATCTAACGTCTTCTGAGCTTAAAGCACTGACTGAGTCTTATCGGGACAAGCTGATGGCGAATCCGAAGATTCCGATTGTGACGACCGCCGGGTTTTCTACTCATCAGCTCCAGGTGCTCATTCACCCCGATACACAGATCAAATATCAGCTAGGCGTGCAGGATATAGCGAACCTGATTGCCGCGCAGGCCATTGAGTTGCCCGCTGGCGATCTAGAGGGTAATGAAACCACCTATCAGATCCGTTTTGATAACGTGCGCAAAACCGCAGCGGAGTTAACCGACCTTGTTATCCTTAACTCACCTGAAGGCGGTGAAATCAAACTTGGTGATCTCGCCAGGGTTGTAGACCGGTTTGAAAAGAACGAGGAGCGAATCGAGCTCAACGGAGTACCGGCCGGTTTGCTGAAAATCAGCAAAAATGCCACGGATGACACGCTAAAGGTATTCGACGCGATTGAGGCTTTTGTGGCATCCGAAAATCGTATACTGCCAGAAGGGACACACCTGACGATTACCCAGGATAGCGCGACCATGGTAGGTGATCGTCTTCGCCTGCTGATGAAGAACGGCTGGCAGGGTTTGTTGTTGGCCGCATTGGCTCTTTTTTTCTTTTTTAACTGGCGATATACCTTTTGGGTAGCGCTGGGTCTGC
>JAAELZ010000411.1 GCA_024226105.1 Pseudomonadota bacterium
CGGATTGGCCGATACCTTGAGCGACAAGGCCTTCTGGAGCGCGATGCCGAGTACAGCTACCTGAGCTCAAGTGCCGTCGAAGATGAAGGTGATCCAATGCATCAACTGCACGGGTCTTCAGTGACGTACCGGATCGCGGTTGGACCAAGACAAGGACGCAAAGTGTTTACGCTACAAACGATGCCCGCCAGCGATCCAGAGGAGTGGGTCGGCAAGGTGGATGGCTTTTCGCTACATGCCGGTGTTGCGTGCAAAGCCCATGAGCGGAAAAAACTGGAGCGCCTGTGCCGCTATATAAGCCGCCCGGCAGTAGCAGAGAAACGCCTTTGCCTTAGCCGCAATGGTATGGTGCGATACGAGTTAAAGACCCCTTATCGCGATGGCACCACTCATGTGATATTTGAGCCACTGGATTTCATATCAAAACTGGCGGCGCTGGTTCCAAAGCCAAGAGTAAACCTGACAAGGTTTCATGGAGTATTTGCACCCAATAGCAAACATCGTGCTCTGGTGACACCTGGCAAGCAGGCTAAGGGCAGTAAGACAAAGGTGAGCGACGATACCCGGGATAAATTACCCGAAGAACGCCGAGGTTCAATGAACTGGGTGCAACGCTTAAAGCGAGTTTTTGATATTGATGTACAAAGCTGTGATCAATGTGGGGGCGCAATCAAGGTGATTGCCTGTATTAAAGACCCGCAGGTGATCAAAAAGATACTGGATCATCTGGATAAAACAGCGACACCTGAGCAGAAGCGACTGCCCCAAAGCCGGGCACCACC
>JAAELZ010000412.1 GCA_024226105.1 Pseudomonadota bacterium
ATACTCGAAAACCGCCGCTTGCGCGCGCAAATAAACAAACACAAAAAAAGCCTTATCCTGGGTGATTCAGACGTTATCCGTGAACTGCGCACTACGATTAGCCGGCATTCACCAAGCCAGGCCAATATCCTGATCAGCGGTGAACTTGGTACGGGCAAAGAGTTGGTTGCCCGTAGCCTGCACGATCAAAGCGATCGCAGCAAACAGGCGTTTAATGCGATCAATTGCGGCTCGATGAGTGAAGCGAAACTGGAATCAGCCTTGTTTGGAGATAACCTCGACAATGATTCGAATAGCGGACTGCTGAGCAGGAGCCACAAAGGCACGCTGTATCTGGAAGAAGTTGACCAGCTTACGAATAAACTGGCCATCAACCTGCTCACAAAAATCAAAGATATGAGCTCTGCCCGGCGGAATAAAAAAAGCCGCCTGCTTACAGATGTTCGAATAATTGCATCCAGCCATATCCCACTGGAACCACTCTGCCGCCAGGGCCTGTTTCGCGATGACTTATATTACGAGCTCAGCGTCCTTGAGATAAGCGTTCCCTCATTAAGGGAGCGCCGGGAAGATATCCCCATCTTGTTCAAACGCTATGCGGCTGAATCCTCTTCAAATTACGGAGTGCCCGAGCCGGTATGGAGCGAATCTCAAATCACCCAACTTGCTGCCCGAGACTGGCGTGGCAACCTGAGAGCACTGCGGCACATGGCTGAGCGTTGGGTATTGACCGGTGGCGCATACGGTGACAATAATAGCAATACGCCCACCACACCGACCTCGCTACCCGACAAGATTGAACAATTCGAAAAACTCGTCCTTGAACAGGCTCTGCAAAATAATAGCGGCAATGTGACAAGGACCCATGCTGAGCTGTGTATCCCCAGAAAAACGCTCTACGACAAACTTCAGCGCCACGGTATTAAGCCCGAAACATTTCGAAAACGGCCCGGATAATCTGAATTCCCGCACACTATTATCTGAACAGGCGTGCGAAATACCGCACAGTATTTTCAAAATAGCAAATGTTTTGACGTTATTTCAATAGCTTAACTATTTTGTTTGCGTATTTCAGCACATGCAATATACTTTTATTATCGTCAGTCAGTCTTGCACAGCGCGTACAAAGCGGCGTGTTCACATTGATGAAACCCAAACACACTTTAGCAACAGGATAGATCATGATTAGAAAAGTACTTATTTTATCGGCCGCTCTGGCCCTGCCTTTGTCACCGGCTTTTGCTTCAAGCGATGCCTGTCAGGATGGCGAGATTGTTATCAAATTCAGTCACGTTACCAACACCGACAAACACCCCAAGGGAATTGCCGCCACTTTGCTGGAAAAACGCGTCAACGAAGAGATGAACGGCAAAGCCTGCATGGAGGTTTTCCCTAACTCAACTCTGTACAACGATAAAAAAGTGCTCGAAGCCATGCTCAGTGGTGATGTACAGATGGCCGCACCTTCGCTGTCCAAATTCGAGAAATTCACCAAGAAGTATCGCATCTTTGACCTGCCGTTCGTTTTCAACGATATTGATGCGGTCGACCGTTTTCAAAACTCTGAAACAGGCCAGCAACTTAAAGATTCCATGCGTCGACGCGGCCTCCAGGGCCTGGCGTTCTGGCACAATGGCATGAAACAGATGTCTGCGAATCGGCCACTGGTAAAACCGGAAGATGCAAAAGGGCTAAAGTTTCGCGTACAGGCTTCCGATGTACTGGTAGCCCAGTTTGAGCAACTCGGAGCCAACCCGCAGAAAATGTCCTTTAAAGAGGTTTACGGTGGCCTGCAGACCAACGTTATTGACGGCCAGGAAAACACCTGGTCTAACATTTATGGCAAAAAGTTTTTTGAAGTACAGGATGGTGTGACCGAAACCAACCACGGCATTATTGACTACCTGGTGGTAACTTCTACCGAGTGGTGGGACGGTCTGCCGGGCGATGTGCGTGACCAATTATCGACCATCGTAGGCGAAGTCACTCAAATGCGCAACGGGGAGTCTTTTAAGGTCAACGAAGCGAATAAGCAAAAAATTGTCGAGGCGGGTTCAACCGTACGTACATTGAACGATGAGCAACGGGCAGCCTGGGTGAATGCGTTAAAACCGGTATGGGAGAAGTTCGAAAAAGATATCGGCTCTGATGTGATCGAAGCGGCAGTAGCGGCTAATAACGGTTAGGCGCGCGTAAAAAGTAAGCTGAATTTAGCGGGCAGTACACTCTTCCCGAAATGGCGCTAAGTTCAGCCGTTCTGTTTTTGCGAGGCGCGGAGCAACGCGGCAATCCAAAGGCTCAAAGCACGCTGTTATGTACGAGATGCCACAAATCTTTAGATTGCCGCGCTTCACTCGCAATGACCTTAACTTAGCGCCATTCCACTCTACCCGCCAATTTCCATCACATTAAGATAACCACTTTAAACAAAATCGATAAGTTTCCGGGGTCAGTCGCTATTTCGACGAGATTGTTGTCCGGCCAAACCTGAACTTATCTAATTTGGAGGATATCATGACCGAACAATCACCTTCCAGATTTGAACACTTCGCTGATCAAATCGAAGAATCAAGCATCGCACTTTGTCTGGGTTTGATGACATTGATCACCTTTGCCAATGTCATCGCCCGCTACCTGTTCAATTCCAATATTTTGTGGGCACTTGAGCTAACCGTTTTTCTGTTTGCCTGGCTGATATTGATGGGGGCATCTTACGCAGTAAAAAAACACGTACATATCGGGGTAGATGTGGTGATCAACCTTTTGTCACCCTCGGCACGCAGAGTGTGCGCAATTCTTGCGATTATCGCCTGTCTTGCATTTTCCATTATGTTGTTGATCGGTTCATGGAACTACTGGTATCCCTTTGCAACCAGTCGTGCCTTTCTCGAGACCGAGGACATCCCGATGCCGGAAATGCTCCAGTTCATGTCTGACTGGTTCAACGAAGGCGAACGCTATGAGAAAATTCCCCGCATGATTCCCTACCTGGCACTCCCTTTGGGGCTCGCCCTGTTGACTCTGCGCTTCCTGCAACTCGGATGGAAGATACTTAAAGGTGAAACAGATTCCCTCATCGCCAGCCATGAAGCCGAAGACGCCATGGAAGAGATGATTCACCCGGATAACAAGGAGGGCTAACAGTCATGGCTATTATAATTCTCTTTGGCATGGTCGTCGGGCTGATGCTTATCGGCGTACCGATCGCGGTATCTCTGGGCCTGTCCAGCATGCTGTTTTTAATGGTGGTATCGGACGCCTCTCTGTCTTCCGTCGCGCAGACATTATTCTCCGCTTTTGAAGGGCATTTTACCCTGCTCGCCATTCCGTTTTTCATTCTGGCTTCGAGCTTCATGTCCACGGGCGGTGTGGCAAATCGAATTATCCGCTTCGCCATTGCCGTGGTTGGTTCAATCCGCGGCGGCCTGGCGATCGCATCGGTTTTTGCCTGCATGATGTTCGCAGCGCTCTCAGGTTCCTCCCCGGCAACAGTCGTCGCCATCGGCGGTATCGTGATTGCGGGTATGGTACAGGTGGGTTATACCAAAGAGTTTGCTGCTGGCGTGATCTGTAATGCCGGCACGCTTGGCATCCTCATTCCGCCTTCCATTGTTATGGTGGTCTATGCGTCGGCTACGGACGTGTCAGTCGGACGCATGTTTTTAGCGGGTGTCATCCCGGGACTGCTGGCAGGGTTGATGCTAATGATCGGTATTTACATCACGGCACGTATCAAGAACCTGCCCGCTCAGCCCTGGGCGGGTTGGGGCGAGATTCTACGTTCAGGCCGTGATGCCTCCTGGGGTTTACTGCTAATCGTCATTATTCTGGGCGGTATTTACGGAGGCATCTTCACGCCCACCGAAGCCGCAGCGGTTGCAGCGGTGTATGCCTTTTTAATTTCCAATTTTGTATATCGCGACATGGGCCCGTTTAAGGAAAAGGGCGCCGGCGGGCCAATGATCATCTGGCGTGCCCTGTCCGCATTTTGGCATGAAGATACCAAGCGTACGCTGCTGGATGCCGGAAAGCTGACCATCATGTTACTGTTTATCATCGCGAACGCACTGATACTCAAACATGTGCTCACCGAAGAGCGGCTCCCGCAGGCCATCACCGAGGCCATGCTATCGGCGGGTTTCGGGCCGATAATGTTCCTGATTATCGTAAATATCATCCTGTTGATCGGAGGCCAGTTTATGGAACCCTCCGGCTTGCTGGTGATTGTCGCACCCCTGGTTTTCCCCATTGCCATCGCTCTGGGTATCGACCCGATTCATCTTGGCATTATCATGGTGGTTAATATGGAAATAGGCATGATTACACCACCTGTTGGCCTGAACCTGTTCGTCACCGCCGGGGTCGCAGGAATGTCGGTATTGAACGTCGTCAAAGCGGCCTTGCCCTGGTTAGGAATCATGTTCCTGTTTTTAATTATTGTCACCTATATTCCATGGGTTTCAACCTGGCTGCCGACCCTGATGATGGGGCCCGAAATAATTACAAATTAGTGACCAACTTTATGCCCTATATCGTTTAACTAACCATAAAATGGTGGTCAGTTGACCACGACCGGAGAATTACATCATGTATCCTGAAATCAAGACCATACTTTACGCCACAGACATGGGGGAGCATATGCGCCCGGTATTTCGATTCGCAATCGGGCTGGCGAAACAGCACAAAGCAGAGATTATTATGCTGCATGTAGCAGAACCACTCAGTTCCGGCGTGCAGATAGCCATCAATATGTACATGCCTGATACCAGCGCCAAAGAA
>JAAELZ010000413.1 GCA_024226105.1 Pseudomonadota bacterium
ACCATTCCGCGCAGTTACGCCTTGCCCTACACCACCACAGAAGCACCCTATACCCTGCCCAACTGAGGATTCTAGGTTGAAAAAGAGGGGTTGGGGGAGATTTGCGGAGCCTAAATGATACCGGTTGTAATCGATGCCTGGCGCATAAAAGCAAATCCCCCTCTATCCCCCTTTTACAAAGGGGATGTTTTGAACTTGTCGCTTTTATCAAGCTCCGTTTCCTTATGAGGCACTACGACGCGGGTGCGTACAATTCTGACGTTTTAAGTTCGCAAGGTTCGCATCAAACATGGCTTCTGCCAATTTGATCAGATCACCCGGGCTGGTAATACGGCCTTCGGCTTTGGCGTAGAACTGATTACCCAGTTCGGGATTTTCCATCTCAACCGAAATTTGCGAAGCGTTTACAATCGTCGTCTCACATTGACGATGCTAAAGTCCTGAGCATCTTTCTTGATGTCGAACCCGAGGCGTTTCATCAGGCGTAACATACCAGTATTATTGGAAAGAACTTCCCCGTCGATTGTAGCAAGCCCCTTATCGCGTGCCGAACGCATAAGCGTTTTCATCAACAAAAAGCCCAGGCCCTTGCCCTGCCATTCATCCGCAGTAACCAGGGCGAACTCGCAACTGTCGCCATCCGG
The DNA here is from genome assembly GCA_024226105.1 of Pseudomonadota bacterium. Lineage (GTDB taxonomy): Bacteria > Pseudomonadota > Gammaproteobacteria > Arenicellales > Poriferihabitantaceae > JAAELZ01. Next base: position 645 of record JAAELZ010000413.1, read on the forward strand.
GGTAATAAAGTAGCGTGAAACACCCAGTTCAACTTCCTGATCATCAATAATCGTGGTCGCAATAAAACACATTTCCCGGTCATAGTCGATCTGGGTAAAGCGTACCAGCATCTCCGGGGTTAATTCCTGCAGGGCCTGCATAAAGCGCATGTAACGCGATTCTTTAGAAAGATTGCGCACGAATTGCTGTTCCATTGCACCATCTTCGGGCCGAATCGGCCGAATTATAATATCAGTGCCGTCGGGTAGTTGGAGTGAACGGACATAGTCTACGGGATACGGGTGGATCGCCATATGGTCATACTTCAGGCCGGTGACCGGGGCGTAGTTAACGTGAAAACGTGCATCGACGGCTATTACGCCATGCTGATCGGCGATTAAGGGGTTAATTTCTGCCTCGATTATTTCGGGAAGCTCACAGACCATTTCTGAAATGCGCAGTAGAACCTTTTTAAGTGCCTTATGGTCTATTGCGGGCAGATGCCTGAATTTTTTAAGCATTTTTGATACGCGGGTTTTAGCGATCATTTTGTTAATCATGTAGCCATTCAACGGGGGCAGGGCTACCACCGTGTCGCGATGAATTTCAACTGCTGTACCACCCATGCCGAAAGTGATCACCGGGCCGAAGACAGTATCGCGACTCACTCCGACCAGCAGTTCTCGCGAGGAGGTGCTTCGATACATGTGTTCGACGGTAATGCCTTTTATATCGGCGTCGGGCTCTTTTTGCCGCACGGACTCGATCATCTCTTTATACACATTGCGTACTGCATGTGCGTTGGGAATATCCAGACGTACTCCACCGGAATCCGATTTATGCGTCAAATTGAGTGCATTAATTTTCATTGCGACGGGGAAGCCGGCAGATTCGGCGGCAATTAGCGCTTCTGTGGGGCTGTGGGTGAGTGTGGCCTGTATAACGGGAATACGAAAGGCTGCAAGTATCGCTTTGGATTCGACCGTGCCCAGAGTATGTCTACCGTCTGCCAGCACACTTTCTATAATCAACCTGGCACCTTCAACGTCTGGCTTTTTATCTTCCTGCAAAGAGCTGGGAACCTGTAGCAATAATTTCTGATTGCGCCGAAAAGTTGCCAGATGTGCGAAGGCCTCAATCGCAGATTCGGGAGTGCGAAAACTGGGAATGGCGGCTTTATCAAGTAATTTTCGGGCTTCGCCCACTAACCAGTCACCCATCCAGCAGGCCAATACCGGTTTGCTGGTCTTCGCGGTGGCTTTGATGACCTGTTTTGCTACGTCTGTGGGGCTGGTCATGGCCTGAGGCGTCAGCAGTATCAACAAGCCGTCGGTGTTGGAATCTTCCAGAGTGATTTTTATGGCCTGAGCGTAACGTTCCGGGTTTGCATCTCCCAGAATATCGACCGGGTTTCCTTTTGACCAGTTGCCTGGCAGGACTTTGTTGAGCTGTTTCATCGTTTCGGGGGCAAGATCCGGAACAATAATATTCATATCCTGTGACCGGTCAGCAGCCATCACAGCCGGGCCACCAGCATTGGTCAGAATCGCCAGCCGATCGTAGTTGGCTCTTAGCCCGGTTGACAAAATATTGACCGTGGAAAGCAATTGGGTGATGTTTGATGCTCTAACCACACCAGCACGGTCAAGCGCGGCCTCAAATACATCATCCCGCCCAACCAAAGCGCCGCTATGGGAAATGGCGGCCTTACTGCCCACTTCATGGCGTCCCGCTTTGATTACCACCACAGGTTTCATTCGAGCGGCGACCCGCAAACCGCTCATGAAGCTACGAGCATTCCGAACGCCTTCTACATAGACGATAATGCTGCTGGTCTGCGGGTCCATTGAAAGATAGTTGAGTACTTCCCCAAAGCCAACATCGGTTGCTTCACCGATCGAAACCACTGTGGAGAAGCCAATATGTTTGGCTTCTGCCCAGTCAAGAATTGCCGTACAAATTGCGCCTGACTGGGAAACCAGTGCAAGTTTTCCTGGCCGGGCCTGATTTTTACTAAATGTGGCATTCAGCTTGGCAGCCGGTCGCATAATGCCCAGGCTATTGGGTCCCACCACGTGAATGCCGTATTGTTTGGCCACCTCATGCAGTTCCCGTTCCAGTTTTTTACCGGTTGTGCCTGATTCCGCAAAACCAGCAGAAATAACAACTGCATTCTTAATGCCATGGTCCCCACACTGGCGCAGTATATTCGGGATGGTCGCGGCAGGCGTTACAATGACGGCGAGGCCGATTATTTTACCGATCTCATCAATAGACGCATAGCATTTGCTGCCATTAATGGATTCATGTTTAGGATTGACCGGATACAGTTCGCCGCCAAATTGACCCTTGCGCAGGTTTTCCAGGATGCGTGAGCCCACCGAATCCGGGTTAGTGCTCGCCCCAAACACAGCAATTGATTTTGGTGTAAATAGTTTATTTAAATAATGGTAGCCCATGGGTGATCAATTGTATTAAGAATAGTAATATAGGAGATTATGCGCCTGATTGAGGGCGTGGTGCACAAAACATTTTAAAATAAATAGATATGACAGCAGCTGTAATTACGCATCCAGA
>JAAELZ010000414.1 GCA_024226105.1 Pseudomonadota bacterium
GATGAACAGGTTGAACAGCTTGCGCTTACCGAAGAGGGGCAGCCGCAACACCACACCTTCCGCATACCGCCCTTAAAAAGCCATCTGTTTGACCCTGAACACACATCCATCATCAATACAGTCAGGCTGCGTAACAGCGTGTTGCAGGAAATTCTGCGGCTGATGAGCCTGTCCCGCCCCAAAGGGCGCAAGGCGCGCCGGGGCCGCATCTCGTATGCGCAATTAGGCATTAACCAACTGGGGGCCGTGTACGAAGCGTTATTGTCTTACAGCGGATTTCTGGCAAAGACCGACCTGTATGAAGTCAAAAAGGCAGGTGAGAAATTTGACGAACTCCAGCAGGCGTACTTTGTAAAAGCCGGGGACTTGCCAAAATACATTGACGAAGAGAAGGTCTACAACCCTGACGGCAGCCTGAAAAAATATGCAAAAGGCACGTTTATCTATCGTCTGGCAGGCCGCAACCGTGAAAAATCCGCCTCCTATTATACCCCTGAAGTACTCACCAAATGTCTGGTCAAATATGTGCTCAAGGAACTACTGAAGGACAAGACCGCGGACGAAATTTTA
>JAAELZ010000415.1 GCA_024226105.1 Pseudomonadota bacterium
AACGCAGCTTACCAAGTTGTTTTATATAGATTTATATCCTAGCAGAATATACCTGCATACACAATAGTTTGCTTTGATTTTGTGCTCAAGAATCGAGCGTAACGACTTGAAATTAAAAGAATAATACTGAAGAGCAGAGCAAACCCACGGCTTTGCTCTGCTTGTAGGCTTAGTACAGCCCAGAAATATACACAGCCAGATTCTTAATTTGCTCGGCATTCAAGGGAAAAGCGATGTCATTCATCATCGGATCGCTACGGCTACCATCTTTAAAGGCCAGTAGTTGTTTCTCGATATAGGTCGCGTGCTGCCCCGATAAACGCGGATAGTTAGGCTGGATACCTTTGCCGGCAGGCCCGTGGCAGGCCATGCAGGCGGTAACCGAAAATTTGGCCAGGCCGGCGCGATAGATTTGCTGGCCGGCGAGTGCCGCTTCTTCCTGATCCTGGCTGATTTCACCGGAGCTTTGAGTCTGGCTGCTGTAGTAGGCATCTAGATCCAGCATATCCTGCCCGGACAGTGCAGCCACCATGCCTTTCATGGTGTCATCGCTGCGTGCGCCGGATTTAAAATCAGCGAGTTGTTTGGCAATATAACCGGGTTGCTGGCCGGCAATTTTTGGGAAGGTGGGTACCACGCTGTTGCCATCCGCCATATGGCAGGCTGTGCAGACGGCCGTTTTTGCTTTGCCGGCCTCGGCATCGCCGTGGGCGGCTTCTTCACTTGCATAAATGCTGCTGGCGAATGAAAAAGAAAGGGCGAGCCCTGCGGTTAAAGTGGTCAGTACAGATCGCATTGTAATTTCTCCAGTCTGGCTATCCGGAATAAATCGGTGCACCAGGCCAATATAAAGCTGTTTGTTTATGTGTACAGAGTCGTTGCGACTCATACACGCGGTAAATTTAGGCGGCGCATTTTAGCATTTCATTGAGCTGAAAGGGTGGTCTGGCTGAAATATTATATTTATCCCTCTATATTATCATTTCATCACCTACGATATTTTCCCAAATTCCGCAGCTGGACAGGGTATAGGGTGTTCGTGTGGCGGCCATGCGCCGCCGCAGGCGTTATACTCTGTAGTGCCTTTGACCCATAAAGTAAAAGGAAAATACACGGCTTCTCAATTGCTTTATGTACTTATTCTTCGTAGCGGTCAACTGAGGGTTTTAGGATTATACTAAGCACTCCTTTTACAAGAAATATGCGCCTCAAGATATGACTCAAACAATCGATTTCACTCAGGCAAAATTTTTGCTGAGCAGCCTGGAACGTAAAGACTGGGTCACCGACAGTGGGGCTGAAGTGGCATTTGTAGGGCGTTCCAATGTAGGAAAATCAAGTGCGATCAACGCTATTAGCAACCAGAAAGCACTCGCGCGTACCAGCAAAACACCCGGGCGCACTCAACTACTGGTATTTTTTGAGTTGCTCGAAGGCGTTCGTCTGGTTGATTTGCCGGGTTACGGCTTTGCTAAAACGCCCATCGCCATTCGCAATCGTTGGCAGGAAAAAATTATCGAGTACCTTTCCAAACGAGAATCCTTGCAGGGCCTGGTTATTCCGATGGATATACGCCGGCCGTTTACGGAACTGGATCAACAAATGATGTCCTGGACGGATGAATTACAGTTGCCGGTCCATATCCTGTTGACCAAAGCCGATAAATTAAGCCGTGGAAAGGCCCGGTCTGTATTGTTCGATGTGCAGCGAAACTGGCTGGGTGCGTATGATGCAAGCGTACAGCTGTTTTCTGCACCGAAACGAATCGGGGTAGAGGAGGCACGGGACAGGCTGCAGAGCTGGTTATTACCCTGATTTACGTTTCTTTTTCTTCTTCGTTACGTTGTTTTTCACTTCATGCTTTTTTACGCGATCGAGCATCGAGGGTGTTTTTTCCTGGTTCCGGTTAAACAGCAGGTTCCATACCCACCCATCGGAGCGAACTTCACCGGTTTGGCTGAAGTGAAGTTTTTGCTGGGTTGAACAGATCAGGTTCATCCTGTTGCGCGCGCGATCGCGCCCGCAAAACAGTATGCGGTCACCAAATTTAAGCGGCATGCCTTCGTCCGGCAGTAAATGCAGTTTGCGTCGACGTTGCAACAATAACGGAATACAGGGTAGATTTATCAGGTGGTTGGTGGTGCTGCGCATCAAATCACCCAACAGCACATCCTCATTGTTACGCAGTTGATCCCAGACAGCAGGCGTTTTGTCTTTGCGAATACTCAGTACCCAGGTGGTTGGCACTTCGTCATCCAGCAGGCCGATGATGCGGCTCACCAGCACGCTGGCCCATTGTTCAGGGTTTGCCCTGGCCTGCCGGAGGAAATGACCGGTCAGCGGGGTGGTCAGGTTTTCCAGGATGCGGCTGGTAATGATCTTGGTGTGGTCCATCAGTAAGTCGGGTTTCATAGCCTGACTGAGATGTTGATTGACCGCCAGTTCCTGTCTCAAGATTGAAAATATTTTCGGGTTCAACTCACCGGCGGTTAACAAAATCGAAAGGTTGTTGACGTCATGGTTGGTGCCGGCAATAACCCCCACAGCATGTTTGACCTTAGCCATTTCCAGGGTTTCGGCCTCAGTTCCGCGGCCAACAATGGTGTTTTTCGGCGGGTTTGTCCAGTTTGGCTTGGCTTCCACCACCGTTACAGGGTTGCCAAGTACAAGCAGGCGCTGGTATATGGCTTTACCAAAACGGCCGAAGCCGCATAAAATCCAGTGGCCTTTTGGCGGAAATACGGGTTCAATCAAGGGAGTATCGGCGGGTGCCGTAATCCAGCGCTCAAGTAAATACATGCTGGGTTTTTCCATGGCGAGCACAAAATCCTCGGCAAACGTCTCGTAGGGATTGACCACCAGATCTGTTCCAAAGGACTCCATGTTTCGCTGTGCGTCAAGGGTTTGCGCGCGACAGATAACCTTTAAATTGGGCTCAAGAATTTTTGCTGAAAGCGCTATCTGAAGATTGGTATTGTCGTTTTGGGTCATCGCAATGACGCCCTTGCAGTTATCTGAATGAATGCCTGCTTTTTCCAGGTTATTTGATTCATCGGCATTACCGACCAGCGCGGGTAAGGAGTAATCCCAGTCCTGGACGTCAATCAGGTCGATGCGATCCGGTTCGTTGTCAATGACGACCGCGCGCTGAGCATTTTGCAGCATGGTTTTAACCAGAGATTGTCCGGTATCGCCAAACCCGCAAATAATGTAAAACGGTTCCTTTAGACGTCTTATTTTGCGCCGGAATCGCTGTTCTCCCAGGGCGCGACGAAATAACTGGCTCTGCACCAGCGATAGCATGGTACCGATGGCATACAACCAGGAGATGACACTGGCGTATATCGTGACGGTTGTCCATAACCTCTGGGCATCTGAAAAGGGGTAGGGGATTTCACCAAATCCGATGGTAGACCCCATAAAACTGACAAAGTAAAAAGCATGAAAGAAACTCATTTGCCAGGGGTTGCCCTGATCATCCACACCCGGAATCAGGGTCATTACCACGACCGAAATGGCGTACACGGACACCAGCGCTGCTAATGGCAGGCGCATGCGACGGAATATCAGTGTAAAAAGGTTTTGCATCGACTTTTACCAGGCGTCCGTGAGAAAATTCCCGGTGAGCTTACAGGCGTTGAGTAGAGGTTTCGATGATCAAAATAATGACGGAGATGATATTGGCAAGCAATGCACCACCGGAAAGTGAGACGATGATGGACATATAGTGCGCGTTCATTTCGATACCCATACCGTAAACCACCACACCCCATACCACGGCCGCGATGACCAGTTGCATATCGGCAACCAGAGACGTTGCGAGCAACACCGCATCAACATGAGTACGGTGGCCGATTTTTAACACTGTCGCAATCAGGCTGACAACCAATGCGGCAAACAGCGCGTAGGCGCTATGCTGTACGGGGTCGGTCAGATCCCCGAGAAAGAAACCAAAGTTGAGCGTGAGCGCAAGCAGGATAAAAAATGCAAATACTACTTTTTCGAGATTCATTGTGAGTTCCTCTTTCCCCGTTGTAAGCTAATACCGATGAAAATTTGAAGGTTGGTTAGATGGTTTGTGATGGGTAATCAGTACGGAATAACCGTGCCGTCGAATGCAACAAATGCACCCGGTGAGTAGTTGTCTATATTATCGATCACTGAAGTAAGCCCCGCAATCGATGTATCGATATCAATGAGCCCCGTCTGGTTTGTCATTTCGGTTTTAACCCAGCCCGGGTGCAGGCAAATGACCTTTATGTTGTCACTTTTCAGATCAACCGCCATTGACCTGGAAATAATGCATAAGGCTGATTTAGCGGCGCGGTAAGCATACACACCACCACTGCTGTTGTCAGAGGCGGAACCCATTTTAGAGCTCATATTGGCAATCGTAGCCTTGCCTCTTTTCAGGCGTGGTAGCAGGCTTTGCACGAGCAATAAGGGTGCTACGGCATCCGTTTTGAAAACCTTCAGTAACTCTTCTTCACTGACATTGTTTAGACTTTGGCCGCCGTCTTTGGAGCCGTATATACCGGCATTATTGATTAGCAGGTTGATTTCATGGGGTAGTTTTTGTTGTTCTGTCTCGGCCAGTGCTTGTGTTACATCCCATTTTATCGGGTTGCAGGCGGTACTTTCGAGTTTGATTAAAGAAGTGGCCTTATCCCGATAGGTCGCCCAGACCCGATCTCCCCGATTCAGGTAATGTTGCACAAAACCCAGGCCGAGGCCGCGGTTTGCGCCGGTGATAAGTATATTTTTCATCAGTACCAAGAACCTTCTTCAGTCATCACAACACAGGGAGTGATCCATATCAAATGCCGGTTCGTGCCCGCTATCCGCATCCAGTGTTTCACCCGTGGCTTTGGCAGGAATCCCTGCAAAGGTTTGATGGGCCGGGACATCGGTTAATACGACGCTTCCGGCAGCAATTTTTGCACCCTGGCCAATGGTTACGTTACCCAGTACTTTTGCACCAGCACCCAGCAGCACTCCGCACATGACTTTTGGATGGCGAACACCCGTATCCTTACCCGTTCCACCCAGAGTGACTTCGTGCAACATTGAAACATTATCGCTGACCACGGCGGTTTCACCAACCACCACGGAGGTGGCGTGATCAATCATGATGCCTTTACCAATTTGCGCTGCAGGATGGATGTCCATACCAAATACTTCTGAAACCCGACCCTGGATATACAATGCCAACTCGGTTCGCCCTTGAGTCCACAACCAGTGAGCGATGCGATAGCTTTGCAGGCCCATGAAGCCTTTCAGATACAGTAACGGCAGCGAATAGCGGTCGCAAGCAGGATCACGCTCGCAGAATGCTTCTAAATCTGCACGAATCGCCGCACCGATCCACGAATCACTCTGCAGCGCATCATCAATGATTTCGCGCAATAGTATGCCCGGCAGCGTGGGGTTGTCGAGTTTGTGCGCGAGATGCAGGCTCAGCGTATCTTCCAGGGAGTTATGTTTGAGCACGGTGGTGTGCAAAAAACTGGTCAGCAGGGGTTCTTTGTCGGCCTGGTGCTTAACTTCTTCGCGTATCCTGGCCCATATCGGGTCGTACTGGGGTACGGAACGGCTGGTTCTTGAGTGTAATTTTTCGATAGCCATCAGCTTATGTGATGTTGGTTTCCTGAAGTCTACCCTGCTTTTAGTGGTGAATGTATGGCTATTTGATGTTGAAAATTGCTCTATTTTGTGGTTGATCGCGCCCCCAGAATACTATGTGTTTCCTGCAATATGGCTCCGTAGCAAGCACCCGGGCAACTTTTGAAACGAGAGACAAAACCTCCACTATTCATGTGAAAACACGCCCTGTTCCCAGGCCAGCAGGGTTTGTTTGCGTGTTGTACCCCATCGATAGTGCCCGACGATACCACTTGCTCGAATCACACGATGACAGGGAATTAACCACGATATCGGATTCTGACCGATGGCCGTGCCAACGGCCCGCGCCGCATTTGGTGCATCAATGATTCGCGCAATATCCTGATAGCGTGAATAATAACCACCGGGAATTTTAAGCAGGGCTTCCCATACACGAAGTTGGAAATTGGTACCTTTGATGTGCAGAAACAGGGGGTTTTTGTGTGAGGCGGCGGTAAACAACGTATTGATTACATTCTGATGTTGTCCCTTATCCTCCTTTATGAGCGCATAGGGCCATTCCTGTTTCAGTTGCCCGAATGCATCCTCACGCGAGTTGGGGTTGGTAAAGGCCAGCCAGCAAATGCCTTTGTCGGTACTGGCAATGTGACACTCTCCAAAGGGTGAAGCATAAAACCCGTGTTGAATAACAATACCTGAGCCAGCCTCGCGTACCTGTTTCGGAGTCATGGCATAAAAATGAACAAAATGATCATGTACCAGGCTGGTGCTCGATAACCCCGCTTCCAGGCTCAGATCAAGCAAAGAGGGTTGCTGCTGGAGGCGTGCTTTGATGTCTCGCACGGTGAGGTATTGTGCAAAACGTTTAGGTGATATCCCGGCCCAGCGTGAAAACAAACGTTGTACCTGCATTTCAGACAGACCGATATGGTTTGCAAGTGATTGCAGATTTCTGGCTTGTGGTGCGGCCTGATTATGCAGCTCGATCAAGCGTGCTACGGTTTCATAATCCTGGCTTTCTGGAAACGTTTGTTTGGCTGAATTTAACATGCTGCTCTATAAAAGTAGATTGAACAGAGCTTAATTGATGCTGGCGGGTTGCGGCAATCGGATTCTTGCACGGCAGGGGATGGCAATGAGTTTTCCGGAGTAAAAAAGCACGTCCTTGTGCAATAAATTGAGGAAACAACAGAGTGTTTGGTCGTGCCAATGAAAATAAAAATCGCATTGGATCGACCAGTTTGCGTAACCTCTACGCAATCTTTCGGATCAGCCCGGGTATTTCCGGGGTTGATCCAGTGGCGTTTCAGGCCATAAAAGCCAAAAACAGCTTATTCAACAGGAATCGCGACGAACAATACATGTCCTTCGCGTTCGATCAGTAACAGCAATGATGCCTTATCACCATTTAACGCCAGCTTAATCGCCTGATCAACCTCATCTACTGTACTAACCGTGGTACGGCCGATTTTCTGGATAACATCACCCACCCGAACACCGCGGCCAGCCGCTTCACTGGCGGGATCAATATCGGTGATAATCACCCCTTGCGTATCTTCTTTGACACTGTACTGCTTGCGAAGTTCATCATTTAAAGGACTCAGCACCAGCCCCAACGATTCTTCGGATTGCGAGCTTTCATTCTTGGCAGCGGTTTGCTCATCTGCCGCGTCGGTTTTGCTGATCACCGCCGATACTTCGAGTTTTGATTCATTTCGCCAGATAACCAGTGTTATCTCTGAGTTTGCAGTTGTATTGGCCACCAGGCGTGGCAGATCCCGCATTTTGTCTACGCGTTTATTGTCGTAGCTGATAACGACGTCGCCCGCCTGCAAGCCGGCCCGCATCGCGGGGCTGTCTTCAACCACTTGCGATACCAGCGCGCCGTAGGCTTCGTCAAGGCCAAGACCTTCAGCAATGTCGTCAGTAACGGTTTGAATCTGCACGCCCAGCCATCCGCGTTCTACGGTTCCGGTATCGTTGATTTGATCCACGATATTTTGCACAAAAGCGGATGGAATCGAAAAACCAATGCCAACGCTGCCACCGGTCGGTGAGAAAATTGCTGAATTTACGCCAATCACTTCTCCCCTGGTATTAAACAAAGGCCCGCCGGAGTTGCCACGGTTGATGGGCGCGTCAATCTGAATGAAGTCATCATAGGGGCCGGACTGGATATCACGTCCGCGTGCGGATACGATACCAACGGTAACGGTTCCCCCAAGGCCAAATGGATTGCCGATTGCAAGTACCCAATCACCCACTTCGGCAGTATCGGAATCACCGAAACTGACGTAGGGCAGGGGGCGGTCGGTATCAATTTTCAGTACTGCAATATCGGTTTTCTGGTCCGAGCCTTTAATCGTTGCAGGGTAACGTTTACCGTCCTGGAAAACGACTTCAATTTCATCCGCGCCATCGATGACGTGATTGTTGGTTACGACAATACCGTCTTCAGAAACAATAAAGCCGGAACCCAGTGCGCGTGTTTCCCGGGTGCGTGGTGCGCCTTCGCGACCGCCAAACTGCTCGCCAAAGAATTCCTCGCCAAAAAACCGCTTCATGAAATCTTCCAGTTCAGGTGCGTTGCGATTACCAAAATGGGGTGTATTGCCTGAAGATGGTTTTGCATGACTGATGGTTGAAATATTGACTACGGCCGGTTTGACTGCCTTCACCAGGTGGGAAAAGCCATCATTGATGTTTATGTTTGCGATTCCGGCAGAGGCGGACGGGGTGGTTTTGGCCTCTACGGATAGCGATAAAATCCCTACACTTATGCCCGTCAGTAGCATCGCCACGGCCGCTATTGCTTTAACTTTCACTGCTCTGTTCGTCAGGACGGCGGGTTGTTCAGGGTATTCAACGTAATTCATGAAAATATTCCGGTGTTTAATATTGATACCGGTATAGTATTGGAAGTCACATTGACATTAAGTGAAAACAAAGTTACAAATTGGTAATATTTGTTTGCTCTGGCGAGCGACAACTATTTTGCTAATTAGCTTTGATTGCAGACCTCAGTATCGTTATAATCGCGCGGTTTTATGGCTGCACACCCTGAAGGTGTGCGTGCCTCTCAAATTTTATTGATTTACGAGATTTTCAGGATTTATTATGGCTGTTCAAAAAAGTAAGAAAAGTCGTTCACGTCGCGATATGCGTCGCTCGCATGACTCGCTCAAAGGCAGTACGCTTTCTGTCGACCAGACTACCGGCGAACTGCATCGTCGTCACCACATCACAGAAACTGGTTTTTATCGCGGCAAGCAAGTCGTGGTGATGCCGGGCGGCGAGTAGACGCCATTATTAGGTATGCGCTCAAGGAAGAGACAGGAATTAAAATAGCGCACCAGAACTGAGGTTGCATTTTGATTCGCATCGCTATTGACGCCATGGGCGGGGATGTCGGTCTCGAGACCGCTGTGCCCGCGGCGATAGAAATTGTACGCCAACGACAGGATGTCACCTGTATCCTGGTTGGTGACGAAGCGCAGGTGAATGCCGTTCTTAAAACCTACAGCCTCGTCGCTTCTCTACGCGAACGCCTGGCTGTTCACCACGCGTCTCAGACTGTCGCGATGGATGAGGCACCCGCGTTGGCATTACGCAAGAAGAAGGACTCTTCCATGCGGGTTGCGATTAACCTGGTCAAGTTGGGTCAAGCGGATGCCTGTGTCAGTGCAGGCAATACCGGGGCGCTGATGGCGACCGGGCGTTTCGTGCTACGCATGATCGAGGGTATCGATCGACCCGCAATCTGTTCAGCCCTGCCTCGCATTAACGGTGTCACACACCTGCTGGATCTGGGTGCCAATGTAGATACTCCACCCGATGGCTTGTTACAGTTTGGTTTAATGGGGGCCGCTGTTGCGAGCATTGTCCATAATATCGACAGGCCAACCGTAGGCCTGCTCAATGTGGGCGCTGAAGATGTTAAGGGCAACGACCAGGTAAAAAAGACCACCGCTCTGTTTAAAGACAGTGATCTGAACTACATTGGTTTTGTCGAGGGGGATGACATTTATCTTGGTGATACCGATGTTATCGTCTGTGACGGTTTTGTTGGCAATGTGGCGCTTAAATCCTCTGAAGGGGTGGCGAAGATGATGTCAGCCATTTTAAAACAGGAATTTAAACGTAATCTATTGACCAAATGTTCTGCCCTCGCGGCCAAACCTGTGCTTGATGCGTTGAAGGGTCGCATGGATCCGGGGCGCTTTAATGGTGCCAGTTTGACAGGGCTGAATGGAATAGTGGTCAAATCTCACGGCGGGGCCGATTCAGCCGGATTCGCTTCGGCCATAAAGGTTGCGATAAAGGAAGTTCAGGCTGGTATGATCGACAACATTAAATCTTATCTAAAAAAATAATCATGAAGTTCTCGCGCATTGTCGGCACCGGCAGTTATTTGCCGGAAAAAGTGCTAAGCAACGAAGAACTGTCCAAATCGGTCGATACCAGCGACGAATGGATTCGTGAACGCACGGGTATCCGGCAGCGGCACATCGTGGCGGATGGGCAATATACTTCTGATCTGGCGCTAAATGCTTCCCTGCAGGCGCTTGATGCGGCGGGTATACACGCGGATGATCTGGATCTGATTGTGCTGGCGACGTCAACACCTGACGTAGTATTCCCAAGCACGGCCAGTATTTTGCAGGAAAAACTGAATGTGCGGGGTTGTGGCGCATTTGATGTGCAGGCGGTCTGTGCCGGTTTTGCTTATGCTTTGTCGGTTGCCGATCAATTCATTAAGGCGGGAACCTGTCAGAATGTGCTGGTTATCGGTGCTGAGACATTTTCTCGTATCCTTGACTGGACGGATCGTACAACCTGCGTACTATTCGGTGATGGTGCGGGGGCCGTGGTGCTCACGGGGGGCGATAAAGCCGGTTTGCATTCCACACACATTCACGCCGATGGTCGCTTTCAGGATTTGCTGCACGTTCCTACGGGCGTATCCAAACAGTATAACGAGATGTTCAAGGCGCAGACAGCGGTACAGATGAACGGTCAGAAAGTGTTCAAATGGGCGGTTAGAGAAATGTCTGCGCTGGCAATTAAAACGTTGGAAGAAAACGGTTTGAATGCCGACGATGTAGACTGGATGGTTCCGCATCAGGCAAACTTTCGGATTATAGAGGCGGTAGCGAGTAAAGTCGGTGTACCGATGGAGCGTGTGGTGGTTACGGTCCAGGATCATGGAAATACCTCAGCGGCGTCCGTTCCGCTTGCGCTGGATACAGCGGTGCGCGATGGGCGTGTTCAGCCCGGAGACAAAATTCTCCTGGAGGCCTTCGGTGGTGGCTTTACCTGGGGTTCGGCGCTAATTACAATGTAGGATGTGGTGAACACAGTGCTTCGCTCGCAATGACCGACACTTAGCGCCCCTGGCACTGATCTTCTTAGCTTTGTGCCAGCAGTTATTTTCCGACAGGGTTCGTTTCCCATCTCACTCTGACATTAAATAACAGGTTTAAGCGCTTATTTTATAAGCAATATTCCAGGGGATGGCGCATCGCAGCGCAGCGGGTTCAATGAATGATCCAGCCGGCTTAGGCGTGGGTGACGCCTCAATTTAACTGTATTCGCTCACCCCATGGCACGGGTGCTTTACCCTTTACCAGCCATATGACGGGGTATTCAGGTGCCAGGATTGGGAATTTCCCCTGTGCATCGGTGAAGTAAATTAACACATCTGCGGGTATATCCTGGGTATCCATCCAATCAAATACGGGCGTGAAGTCAGTACTACCACCCCCTGTTATCGGGTCGATCAGCTCCATTTCTTCCCAGGCCTCAAATACCTTCGGGAAGCCGGAAGTGATTTTGTCATCGATGGCAATAACGGTTACCCTCGCGCGTAACTGGCCTTTAATCGCATTTATTTCAGCGATACACTCGTTCAATTCTTTGTCACTAATTGATCCGCTTACATCAACTGCCACTGTCGCATTGACCTGAGTGCTTTTCAGCATCGGGAATATCGCAGGATCGCCCCGGCGGGTGTTTGGCCGTGCGTAGGAATAATCATCGCGTGCTGTTGCGCTTAAATGGGTTGCAAGTAGTTGCCGCCAGGGCAGGGTAGGTGTTATTTCGGTATCGATAAGCCGCGACAGTACTGCGCTCAACTTGCCCGCCTGCTGTGCCTGTTGTGCAGCGCCCGCCAGGCGATGTTGCCACTTTTCCTGCAAGGCCTCTATTTCCTGTGGGCTGAGTGCAGGTGGTGGTGTATTTCGCGGGCCAGGCAGATCAGGATTAAAGTCCTGTGGAGGTTCGCCAGGTGTCTGCCCTTTTTTAGTATCAGAAGGGTCTGCATCGCATTGCCCGTTTTGAGGTCTTTGTGGCGGGTCAAAGCGGGTTTCCTGCGGGGTTTTATCCGTGTTTGTGTTCTGTTGGTGCAAATCATCGATTTGCGATTGTTCTCCACCTTGTTCTGCTTTGTCCGGTTTGTCGTAGAGGTGTTGATCCATGGTTTCAGAAAGGTCATTGTCCTCGATCAGCGGATAGATCTCCTCGGCACTCATATCACGATATTCCTCCAGGATCATCACCTCTGGGGGCGGCGTTAGCCCTTCATCTACCAGAATCGGATTGATAGCGTAGTCGCAGGCGAGATCCCAGCGATGTTTGATGCGGTGCTGGCGGCGCGCAAAATGTGACAGTGCGCAATGCAGCGCTTCGTGGGCGAGCACAAATTGAAGTTCGGCGCCTTTCAGACTCTCGACATACCCTGCATTGTAGTAGAACTTTTTTGCATCTGTTCCGGTGGTGGCGCACCAGGACGGGTCTGAATTTTGTAACTCCAGGCGTAATACCAGCGCGCCTAAAAAGGGTTTATCGAGAATTAACCGGGTGCGTGCAGCAGAAATTTTCTCCCTTGCAATGACGAAATCAGTATTTTCCATGTTTGCAAATCAAGCAAAAACAAGCTTAGTCATAGAGCATGATATCGCCGATAGAGGTCGCCCATTCCGAGAATTGGGGAACCATAAATACCTCGTCTCCAATCGCGCGCAGCATGTCTGAAACCAGCATTACGCCCATTTCTTTCTGGCTGAATGTGCCTGCATAAGCCAGTATATTCCCTATCACCTTATTGCTGTTCGGCTGATCCTGAGATTCATCGCTTTGCGCCGAAATTGCTCTACCGACCAGTGCTGAGGCCAGTGCGTATTGCAAATCAATTTCTCCGGGAGGTGTGATCTTTTCGCCAGCGATTATGGCATCCAGGTCGGGCATTTTATCCAGACTTTCAACAAAGGCATTGAGTTCAATGCCTGCAGCATGCCCGACACAAGCCTGGAGTGCGCCGGATAATAATTGTGGTTTGTCGCTAAATTTCCGCAGCGCACGATGCGCAAATTCCCATGAGCGCGGCGATGGAAAAGCCATGGGGTTTTGTGCCGGGTCAAAATCAAACAACAATTCGGGCCGATAGCGCAAAAAGCCGATAACGCGCTCATCAATTTCGTGGCGGTATGCCCAGACTACCCAGTCGTCCAGGTTAATATCGACATCGTAGTGTGAGAATCGGTTCGCCAGGGGGGCTGGCATGGTATAGGTCACACCGCGATCTCCCTGACGGTTGCCGGCTGAAAATATCGCCCAACCATTCGGGACTTGATAATCTCCTAATCTGCGATCAAGAATTAGCTGATAAGCGGCGGCCGAGACGCTGGGGACCGCAGAAGTGAGCTCGTCAAGAAATAAAATGCCGGTATCGCCATGGCGCTTTACATCCGGCAACATCGCTGGAATGGCCCATTCAACGTTTGCACCTGATTTAAAGGGGATGCCACGCAAGTCGCTGGGCTCCATCTGTGAGAGCCGGATATCAACAACCTCGACACCATGCCGTTCACCAATCTGGTGTACCAGTTGAGATTTCCCCACACCGGGCGGGCCCCACAACATAACGGGAGTGTGCTGCTGATACTGTGCGCTATGAAATTCGGTATCCAGTATGGTATTGAGTTGGCTTGGGCGCATAAAAAGTAGTTCTAAATAGCGGCGAAAACCGCATGAATATTAGGTGTTTAGGGCGAGTTGGGCAGGCTAAAAGAATAGCTTGAGTTTGCCGCTAATGATACCATTCTCATCCTTGCTTGTTCATCCAAATAACCCGGGATTATGTCTAACTTACCCTGTTTTATTCAAAACAGCTTACGTCTGAAAGGTTCTCGACTTTCTACTTCATACTAATATGATTATTACGCTCTCTCCGTCAAAAGGCCAGGATTTTGATACACCGGCGGCCACTACTCAATTCACCTTGCCACAGCAACTTGAGCAATCTCAGTTGCTAATTGAAGCAGCAAAAAAGCATGACCTGGAGGCCATTCAATCAATGATGAAGGTCAGCGAGAATTTGGCCAGGCTCACGGTGCAGCGTTTCGAGCAATTTGAAACCCCCTTTACCGTGAAAAACGCCAAGCAGGCATTGTTTGCTTTTCAAGGTGACGTGTATAGCACGATTGATGTGGAAAACTATACAGATGAAACACTTGATTTTGCACAGGCCCATTTACGCATCTTATCGGGTTTGTACGGTTACCTGCGTCCGCTGGATTTGATTCAGGCCTATCGCCTGGAGATGAAAACCAGACTTGAGAGTTCGCGCGGCACAAATCTATACGCTTTCTGGGGTCAGCGTATTACCGATTTGCTGAACCTTGATTTGCGCCTGCAATCCGAACCGACATTGGTTAATCTTGCATCGAACGAGTATTTTAAGTCGATCAAAATCAGTCAACTCGAAGGTCGTTTGTTGAATATCAGTTTCAAGGAAATTAAGGGTGGTAAAACCCGGGTAATTGCGATATTTGCCAAGCGTGCGCGTGGTTTGATGGCCAACTGGATTATTGAAAACAGAGTTGAAAGTAGCGAGCGACTCAAAGCGTTCGATCTGGAGAGTTACCGCTTTGATGCCGCATTGTCTGATGACCGGCAATGGACCTTCAGTCGCCCGCAACCCTGACAGGATCATGCGCAAAAATATTGTACTGCTGGCTTTGTGCCAGGCCCTTGGCATGTCGATGGCTTCAATGCTGCTGAGTGCCGGCGGCCTGGTTGGGGAGTCTCTGGCCCCGGACCCGAAATGGGCAACGTTGCCACTGAGCGCGCAATTTTTGTTTACGATGTTTGCAACCTTGCCGGCCTCATTGCTGATGCAGCGCAAAGGGCGCCGTTTTGGTTTTATTCTGGCTTGTCTGATTATGATGCTAAGCGGGTCGGGCGCTGCCTTCGCCATTTATTCGGGCCATTTTGTCGGCTTCGTAACCAGCACCATGGGAATGGGCATCGCACTTGGTTTTTTTCAGTATTTTCGTTTTGCAGCGATCGACGTTGCGCCCGAAGAATATGCATCTAAAGCCGTCTCGTGGGTTCTTGCGGGTGGTTTGCTGGCGGCCTTTATCGGGCCAAACCTGGCGGCGGTAACACATTTGGCTGACGCCGGGCATCCTTTTTTTGTAACCATGTTATGCGTGATCCCGCTTAGCCTGGTCCTGGT
>JAAELZ010000416.1 GCA_024226105.1 Pseudomonadota bacterium
ATGCGCCCGGTATTTCGATTCGCAATCGGGCTGGCGAAACAGCACAAAGCAGAGATTATTATGCTGCATGTAGCAGAACCACTCAGTTCCGGCGTGCAGATAGCCATCAATATGTACATGCCTGATACCAGCGCCAAAGAAGTACTGCAGGACGGCATGAAGAAAATGCTCGAAGAAATGCATCAACGGCTGGATGCCGTTTGTGAAGAAGAGCTACATCAAAATGCAGTCGACAGTGAAATAATCAAGGCGATTGAAGTTGTCAGTGGCAAGCCCGCTGATGTCATTAATCACCAGGCGGAAAAATTGGGGGTTGATCTGATCGTCGTAGGGACACACACAGATACCTCATTCAGCGCCCACCTGATTGGCTCCACTGCACGCCGGGTAACCCAGTTTTCCAAAATCCCGGTGCTGGTGGTGCCGGTCTTTGAGTGAGTGCGCCGGTGCTTTGATTAGCGAGGGATTTCCGGCCGCCTTAAGCGGGCGGCATCATATCAAAACTAGGTGTTGATGCATCCGAGATATCCCATTCGTCGCGATTTTTGCTGTAAACCACCACATCAGGTTTGAACCAGCTTCGATCTTCAAAGATTCCCACGGGTATGGCGACCACGCCCGGGCGCAGCGTATTGGTGGCAAACACGCGACTGCCACAGGTCGGGCAAAAATAGCGCGTATTGGTATTGCCTGAATCCGTGGTGGAGGCGTAACCGGTGGCCTCCCCGCTGATGGTAACGCTGTTTTCAGCCAAAAATATCAGCGACATGTGACCGGTGCCCGAAGATCGCTGGCAATCCCGGCAATGACACTGAGCCATTCGCGCCACGGGCCCATCGATTGAAACCTTGATCGCACCGCATTGGCAATCCCCCTGTGCTTTTATTTTATTATCTGACACTTTTTTCCTCGCTTTGCATGGTATAAAAGAGCAAGCACTATACCACCAATTGGCCCAATTCATGAAACCCCGGACCCATGTACGTTGACCCACAATCCGGCCGAGCCCATCAAGCGTGCTGGATACCCTCGCCCAACTTTGACCACCGGCCACATCCGGGCTTCATCAACGCCCTGGTAATTCACGCTATCAGCCTGCCACCCGACTGTTTTGGAAACGACTTTGTAGAGGCGTTTTTCTGCAATACGCTGGACTGCACCCAACACCCCTATTTTGAATCGATTGCAGATTTGAAGGTTTCATCGCATTTTTATATCAGGCGAAACGGCGAATTGGTGCAGTTCGTTGCCACCACAGACCGTGCCTGGCACGCGGGACTGTCTGAATTGCAGGGGCTGGATACCGTCAATGATTTTTCAATCGGCATAGAACTGGAAGGCGGTGATGAACAGGATTTTTGTGATGCGCAATACACAACCCTTGCGACATTAAGTCAGTGCCTGATAAAAGCCTACCCGGCTATAACAAAGGGCCGTATTGTGGGCCACAACGAGATCGCACCGGGAAGAAAGACGGATCCCGGGCCGTGTTTTGACTGGCAACGATACCGGGGAACGCTTTGAACATCTTTTGGTATGCGGGGCTGAAGTCCCGGCTCCATGCCAGAGAATTTAAACCCGCCCAATTACAGCTTTCAAACGCTGCAACAATTGTATTTCCTGCTCAACCGGGAGCACAGCATAGCTTATTTCTTCGTACAATTGCGTCGCTTCGCGAATGCTCGCACCCTGATCTGGAAACTGGTCGACCGCCATCCGGCCAAACTGCCCGGGTGTCATATCAACAGGTCGTCTAAGGCCCTGCTTTTCCAGTTTGAGGCACAACTTTCGATACAGCTTCAAAGCGGGTGACGCCGCATCAGTAGGTCGCAAGTAACCCAAAACAAACAACCAGGCCAGCAGGATGAGGCTGAACAGGCCCCCAAAAACCAGCGCAACGCGCACCACCGTCACCTTGCCCATCCATTTTTCCAGCCAGCGTGATTGAGTAGCCATATCATAACCCAGCACCCAACGCCGCCACCCATACTGTACGGCATCCCATTTCTGGCGCAAGTTGCTCAGCCACGGTATACGTATCGGGGAAAACATCGCCTGCTCCAGAAAGCTTCCCTCCTCCCGGACAGCGGTTTGAAGATTTTGCTCAACTCGCTCCGGCGCCACCATACGGGTTGGGTCGAAGCGCACCCAACCCTGACCCTCCAGCCAAATCTCGCTCCAGGCATGCGCATCGTACTCTCGCACGGTTAGAAAATCACCCCCCTCGTTCCACTCTCCCCCCTGATAACCAAGCACCACCCGGGCCGGTATACCGGCTGCACGCATCATATAGGTGAAACTACCCGCGTAATGCGAACAGAACCCACGCCGGGATTCAAACAAAAATTGATCAATGGTGTCTCGCTGCCCGGCCAGGGGTGGCCGCAGGGTATAAAAATAGTTCTGATCACGAAAATAGGCCATCATTTTTTGCGCATAGGCGATATCACTTCCTGACTGAGCTCGCCATTTTTTCGCCAACGTCCGGGCACGCGGGTTCTGCTCCTGTGGCAGGCCCAGCATAAGCCTGTGAAGCGCCCGGTTCATCGGAGCATCCCGGGCGGCATCGATATCGCTATACAGGGTAAAGGCCACGGGCGAGCTCAAAGCCCGCTCGGCCATCAGGCGGTAGTCAAAACCAGCGAAAGCATCCCCCGTCCAGGCAACTACCGTGGACAGGCTGAATAACCAGTTCCGGCGCGTTTTCTCGTATATCACCTCGTACTCAAGTACACCCGGCTTTGAGCTGCTTTGAGGTAGGTCCACGCGCAACACCTGTTTAAGCTCCTCAACAGGTAGCGGGGTGGAAAACTGTGACCAGGTACGCCCGTCAAAATGATTCAACACCAGCCCGCGCCAGTAAAGCCGGTTCCGGGCCGGTCGCGCGCCCTTGAACGTAACGCGAAATGCGGTGGCATCGGATTGCGTCAAACCGGCAATGTCTCCCGGCGCCAATTGATCACTAATCCCGGACGTTGCCTGATCGGTCGGAAGAGTCACTGCCCATAAAGGGGGTAAGCGCGGAAAAAACAGATAGACGATGATCATCAGCGGCAAACACTGTAACAGCATGCTGCCCGCCAGTTTAATATGGTCGCCCACTTTCTTGCCCGGTGATTCCTGCACCGCGATCAGCGCCGCCGTCAGCAGCGTCAGACAGGCTATACCGTACAGCGCAGCTGCAATTGACTGGTTATACAAAAACTGAACGGCCACCAGGAAAAACCCGGTGAATACCACCACCAGCGCATCACGGCGATGCGTCACCTCCAGAGCCTTAAGAGCAAACGCGAGCAATAACAGGGAAGACATGGTATCCAGTGACAGAGGGCTCAGGCCACTGATACCTAATGCCAGCAGACCCAACGTAACCCATCTTTGGCCTCACCGCTGACAATATTCCAATAAAACAGTTAGTTAAGGATTTTTGCGAGGCTCTATGGCACTACTTATTTTTTGATGAAGGTTTTTTGTGAACGCCCGGCTTGTGAAGATATGCCAAGCGCATCGTAGATTTGTTTTTGTGCAGGCTCCGCCCGGGTTGATTTACGAAGGTGCACCACCTGCCCATCTTCACAATGTAGCGTCACCGTGACCCGCTGCTGGTTCTGCATTTTGCTGCGTAGTGTTTTCCAACTGTCATGAATCCCTTTGCTTTTGAGCTGGGTTCTTAGCGTATGAACCAGGTGGTAGGCAATCAGTGTGATGAAGATATGTCCACTGACGCGTTCCTGGGTATGATGATAAATGGGGCGTAAGCCAAGCTCGCTTTTCAAGCTTCGAAACACCGACTCCAGATCGGTCAGCATGGTGTATGTCTTCCACAAGGTTTTCTCATTCCAGTCATCAATATCCGTGCGTAAGCAGTAAATACCCGGATGCGTCGCCTGAGTATGGGGTTTTTTCTTTTGCACCCAGTCAATAGCGATGGCCCGGTCACTTTTCTCATCTTTGATGACCTTGATCTCGTAGTGTTGCGCCACGCGTGCATACTTCTCTTTCAGCCGCCCGATGCGCTCAACAACTTTTTCATACACCTTGGTGCAGCCTTTTTTATACAGGCCATTCGCCAGATCCTGTAGCGCTGTCTCGAAGCGTTCTGCAAAACGATCATGGATCGCCTGTTCCTTCTTCTCACGAAGCTCAGAATGGCAGTACAGCCGTACTTCGCCGGTGTCACTATCAACCACACGTTGTACATTCACACTGGCTCCAGCCTGCTGCTTGACAGTCACCGAACTCGCTTTATCAAACTCCCGCTTGCGTTCTCGACTCACCACCAGATAACGATAACCATGCGCAATCAACCACTGGATGTTATCTTCACTGGCGATACCCGCATCCAACACCACCGTGGTGCCTGGACGGGCGCCCAGTCCGCTGAGCATCCCCTCCAGGGTGTGGGCTTCGACTGCATTGCCAGAGAATATCTCGCTGTGCCGAACAAAACCGCTACCATCCAGCACCAGGCCCAGAGTCACCAACGGACAGTCTGAGCGCTTCTCTTTGGAACGACCGCGTTTCGCCAACGGATTGGCTCCAGCCGTGCCTTCAAAGAAGGTGTTGGTCAGATCGTACAGGCTGATGGTTTCTTCAAACCCAAAGAGTGACTGTTCATGCTTGTATAGGTGGGCTTGCAGGGATTGGCGGTGTTTGTACAACAGATCAGAAGCCTGATAAAGCCGTTCCAGGCGCATACCCTCATAGTCATAAGCAAGCAACTCTCCCAAACCACTTGGCGCCTGTAACCACTGATGACTGGCTCGCTCGCTGGCAGGTGCCGCCATCCGCGCAACGATATTACCCAGGGCCGCCGCGACCTGGTGCTGGTTAAAGCCCAGAGCGCGTAATTTTGAATCAAGTTCCAGTTGCTGAACCGCGTGCAAGGCGATGTTTTCTACACCAACCGTGCGGGGGTGGCGGATCTGTATGCTATCCAGTTCAACACTGCTGAATCCTCCCCCGGCTTGTATATCAACGCTTTGTGAGTCGATGATCTGTGCGGCATATCTTAATGCCAGAGTCTCTAATGGGGCGCTCAATTCGATGCCGAAAATATCCTCCTGAGCCTGTAAATGCTGCTTAATCCGTGCCGTCAGATCTTTCCACTGTTCCTGAGGCA
The DNA here is from genome assembly GCA_024226105.1 of Pseudomonadota bacterium. Classification (GTDB taxonomy): domain Bacteria; phylum Pseudomonadota; class Gammaproteobacteria; order Arenicellales; family Poriferihabitantaceae; genus JAAELZ01. The sequence goes on from JAAELZ010000416.1 coordinate 5,123, forward strand.
CATCAAAATGTCGTCCCAGATTGAGCAATGTACGCTGTTTGACTTTACCCTCTACACGTTCATTTTCGACCAATCTGCAGGTGTAGTAGGTTTGCCCGAATGAGCCTCTTTGGGTGGTGGTGCGTCGAATGAACATTTCGCAAGCGTGCAGGGTTTTTTATGGAATAGCAAGTCATGAGGGTACGAACTTGGCACTACAGGCGAGCATGGGAATTACAAGCTATTGATTATTCGAACTATTTATTTTTGGCAGGATACTAAATCAAGGACTTACGTGACTTTTCGAGGGGTAAGGAGCAAAGATGGGTTAAGAATCAATGTTCTGGGCCAGCCTTGGCGGACCTCACCCTTATACTCAAGATGATATCGGTAGAGTCCACCACTAAGCCCACTCATAAATCCGGGCTTCAGAGATGAGTGAGTCAACTGTTCAACCTCCAGATTCAAATCGTTGGTGTGGCGCCGCAACACCTCGGATAAGTACTCGGGGGTGATATCCTCGATTTGCTTAGGATCATGCATCTCATCCTCCATGGAGGATGATCGGGGCTTGCCAGATGGCAAAGTATCCATTCGTGATCAGGCCAACGCCTCCTTGGAGTTCGTGCTCCTGGTTCGGGCCAGCGTCTCCAGGAGATCAGCGGATTTCGATGGAGCGTTGAAAGTAGCAAGCTCCCGCTGCAGTTCGCGAGCGCGCTCCGAGTAACGGGGGGTACTCAGGATTTCCAACACCGCCTTCCGGATGACATCCGGTGCTGGAGAATTCTGTTTCAGGTCGATTCCGGCCCCACACCTCTCGACCCGG
>JAAELZ010000417.1 GCA_024226105.1 Pseudomonadota bacterium
CAACAATATAGGCATGCGGAAAAAACCGTATCTATATATCGTCAACGCCTGCTACCATCAGGGCATGTTCAAAGCCTACCTTAGCCTGCTCGCCGGTTATATTGGATGGGGCCTGTTTCCGCTCTACTGGCAACTGTTGGCCCACGTCCCTTCTCTGGAAGTCACCCTGCACCGTATCGTCTGGTCGATCCCTGTATTGGCGCTGATGGTGCATTTTAGTTTGAGACGGAAACCGGAATTTTTTTCAACCTTACACTCCCGCCAGCAGCTCAAACTGTTGCTCGTGACCGCCCTGTTGATCACCATTAACTGGGGAGTGTATGTGTGGGCGGTTGCGCAAGCGCGTGTGCTGGAAGCGAGCATGGGATACTTCCTTACCCCGTTGATTAATATTGCCGCGGGCGTCTTCATTTTCCACGAAAAACTAAGCCGTTTAAAATGGCTGGCTATCCTGTTTGCGGCAACGGGGGTGGCTTATTATGTTGTGTCCCTGGGCAGCCTGCCCTGGGTAGCGCTAACCGTGGGAATCAGCTTTTCCGCTTACGGCATATTGCGCAAAAAAATTCGTACCGGCCCAATCGTCGGTTTATATACCGAAACGCTGATGATCGCGCCCTTTGCACTGGCAGTTTTACTGTACCTGCACCAGCAACAATCCGCAACTTTCCTTACGCCTGGCTCACTGACAGATATATGGCTGATTCTGGGTGGCCTGGTTACTGTCGTACCGCTGGCATTATTCACCACAGGTGCACGCTCTTTACCTATGACCAGCGTAGGCATTTTATTTTTCATCACCCCCAGCATGCAGTTTTTAATGGGCACGCTGGTATTGGGTGAGCCCCTGAATGTTGACAAATTGATTGCGTTTTCAATTATCTGGTCCGGGCTGATTTTGTATTCAATTTCATTACTGAGAACAAATCGGCTCGTTGACCATTCCCGCTGAGAGGGTGCTTAATTCGTTTTATATGCGGGCTTATTCCACACCGCCCCGCTGCGCTACTCTTCTTTCCTTGATGAAAGCGCAGACCGAATCATCGCGGCAGAAATGTTATCCGGTGCAGCGCGCAGTAATGCCGTATTGAACAGTGTTTGAGTCACACCTTCGAGTGCTCCGGTATTTTTTGTCAGCATACTGGAGATCGTTTCATCTTCTAAAACACCGGTCAAACCATCACTGCACAGCAGGTGCAGGTCGCCGGGCTGCACCACGTCATGGCTTATGGCGATGCCACACGCTTCCTGAATACCCAAAGCGTTGGTTAAAACATGTTCAAAGGCGCTAATATGCTTGCCATTTTTATTGTCTATTCCCTTGTCGCGTAATTCCTGTGCCACTGTTTGATCAACAGTCAACTGCTCAAACCTTCTGTTGCGAAAACGATACATTCGACTATCACCCACGTTGGCGATTTTAACCTTCAGGCCATCATAATGGGCGGCCACCAGGGTCGTTCCCATGCCGGTATAATCCTCATTTTCTTCAGACAGGGCATACACTTCGGTATTGGCCTGAACCACCGCATCTTCAAGGCTCTTGCCTTCCCTAACCACATCACGTACCACTTCAATCGCTTTTCGGCTGGCCACGTCCCCGGCCAGGTGCCCGCCCATGCCATCGGCCAGCACCGCCAGATTCAAATCGGGAAATACCGCGACTGAATCCTGATTGGTTTTTCGAACTACGCCGATATCGGTAGCACAGCACATCTTCCTGGTCAACATCAGGCAGTTTACCTAAATACTACGCAACAACTCATTGATCCCGACTTTGCTCAGGGTTCGCTCGTCTACCTTCTTCACGATAACTGCGCAGTACAAGCTGTGTGAACCGTCTTTTGCGGGTAAATTACCCGAAACTACAACCGAGCCCGGCGGAATATAACCGTAGCTTACTTCCCGGGTTTCACGATCATAGATGCGCGTGCTCTGACCGATATATACGCCCATCGAAATGACCGAACCATGCCCTACAATAACGCCTTCGACCACTTCACTGCGAGCGCCAATAAAACAGTTGTCCTCAATAATAGTCGGCCCGGCCTGTAAGGGCTCCAGCACTCCGCCAATTCCTACCCCACCAGACAAATGCACATTTTTTCCAATTTGCGCACACGACCCGACCGTGGCCCAGGTATCCACCATTGTTCCCTCATCAACGCGTGCACCAATATTTACATAACTGGGCATCAAAACCACGTTTTTCGCGATATACACGCCCCGGCGTACCGCCGCCGATGGAACGACGCGAAACCCGCCCTGCTTAAAATCGTCTTCAGTATAGTGATCAAATTTGCCCGGCACTTTATCGTAATAGCGCGCATCCGGGCTTGAAATCATTTTATTGTCGCGTATTCGAAACGACAGCAAGACAGCCTTCTTCAGCCATTGATTGACCTGCCATTCATCGCCAACGGGCTCAGCCACGCGTACCTGGCCTGAATCGAGTAAAGCAATGACCTGGTTAACGGCGTCCCTGACCTCGTCTGCCACATTGGCTGGCGTTATATCTGCGCGCCTGTCCCACGCCTGTTCAATAGTAGTTTTAATATCTTGCATCGTTTTCTTAATCCAGTTTGCCTGGGCCTATCTTACCAGTTTATACCTTTGCAGTATTAGCACCTTATGCATTTGCAAGACGCTTTTTACTTACCCACTCGTGCAACCACGCCTGAACAGCCCGAATATTTCATGAATTTACGCGATAATCGTGCAAAATATTGATTTCACGATAAATCATCTGATAGAGCGCCATGCGCATGTACGGTCGATTGAAGAAAATTTTCTGAGGAATCAATAGACTGGTGAGGGCGCACTATATTCCTGAATTAGCCGGGTTAGTTGCGCTTTGGGCCCTTCCTGTGCTTACTCCTGCCAGCGTTACCTTTATGAGCTTTGTGCCCGCCCCCGCCCCCCTTGCCTTTGGAATGGCTGAAGTGCTTTTTGCGCGCCTGCTCAAGCCTGGAAATACCTAATTTTTGTCCCGCAACTCTGACATTTTTTAAATCATTAAAAATGTCTTTTGGCATACCTTCCGGCAAATCCACCAGGCTGAAATCATCCTGGATGTTGATGCGACCAATATGTTCACCATCCACACCGGCTTCATTGGCAATTGCACCCACGATATTACCCGGCTTCACGCCATGTTCGCGCCCGACCTCAACACGAAAACGCTCCATACCTTTCTCGGGCGGGCCATCTTTTCTAAACGGTCGCTCTCCACGATCATTACGTTCGTCACCGCGACTACGACGTTCGATGCGCTCTCCACGCTCACGTTTATTACCTGTGGAACGATTGTCATCGCGAAATTTTTCAGATTTCACCTGTGGTCTCGCCTGCAGTAACAGAGGATTATCGCCTTGAGACAGATGTGCTAGCGCCGCCGCTACTTTCTCAACTGGAATTTCATGCTCAAGCTTAAATTCCTCCACCAGCTTAACAAAGAAATCCAGCTGTTCAGTCTCCAGCGTATCGCGGATGCGTTGCTTAAAACGCGTGATGCGGCGGTCGTTCACTTCTTTGGTGGAAGGTAACTCCATCAAATCTATTTTTTTGCGCGTGGCTTTTTCGATCGCAAATAACAAGCGCCTTTCACGTGGTGCGACAAATAAAATCGCATCCCCGTCTTTACCGGCACGACCGGTACGCCCGATGCGATGCACATAGGCTTCGGTATCATAGGGGATATCGTAGTTAATAACGTGACTGATACGTGGAACGTCCAGACCCCGTGCCGCCACATCCGTGGCAACCAGAATGTCCAGTTTACCGTTTTTCAACTGGGATATCGTGCGCTCGCGCTGGTTTTGCGCAATGTCCCCATTCAGGGGCGCTGATTCATATCCACGCGCCTGTAGTTTATCTGACAGTTCAGCTGTAGCGGTCTTGGTGCGCACAAATACAATCATGGCATCAAACGGTTCCGCTTCCAGAATCCGGGTAAGCGCATCGAGTTTATGCACGCCCTTAACCATCCAGAATCGTTGACGAATGGTGTCCGCCGTGGTGGTTTTCACCTTGATGGTGACCTGTTCAGGGTCAGTAAGGTATTTGCTGGCGATACGACGAATCTGTTGAGGCATGGTAGCCGAAAACAGGGCAATCTGACGTTGCTCGGGAATTTGATCAAGTATCCACTCTACATCATCAATAAACCCCATGCGCAGCATTTCATCAGCCTCGTCGAGTACCAGGGTCTTCAACTTGTCCAGTTTTAGCGTGCCTTTGCGCATGTGGTCCATTACCCTGCCCGGCGTGCCGACCACGACGTGGACGCCGCGATTTAGCGCACGGATCTGTCCACGATAATCCTGGCCGCCGTACACGGGAAGCACGTGAAAGCCTTTTAAATGCCGGGCGTATTTCTGAAAAGCCTCGGCGACCTGAATTGCCAGTTCACGCGTTGGCGCAAGCACCAAAACCTGCGGATCCTTTTGTTTTAATTCCAGACGCGAAAGAATGGGTAAGGCAAATGCAGCCGTTTTACCGGTACCGGTCTGGGCCTGTCCCAGAACATCACGTCCTTGCGCGATCAAAGGGATGGTTTTCGCCTGAATAGGAGAAGGAATCTCATATCCCACATCATCCAGAACTTTAAGAATGGGCTGGCTCAGGGCCAGTTGATCGAAGGAGGTGACTGTTTCAGTCGTCATGTGTAGTGCCTGAGTAGATGCGATACGCGATAGGATTTTCGCTTAGCCTTGCAGTATACGCCCCGCAATTGCGGACTAAGGAAAACGGGCGCGGAGTTTACCCTAAAACAATCAATGACGCACACACATAACGGGTAATTAATTATATTCTAATTAAAGCAAATGAAAGGCTTCATCCACCGCAAAAACGTTTCGCGGGATGTGGTGAGCATGTCAAACCGTATCTCAATGACAATGATTCAACCAACTTGTCTCATATCACACCCGACCCGGGTAAGCAGGATATTATAAGTCCATCATACGCTCTGCCATGTCGTGCTGCATACACGTTGCCTGATAAGTATTATATAACAGGCAGGCAATGGTCATCGGCCCTACCCCGCCCGGTACCGGCGTAATCGCTTCAGCATGCTCTGCCGCGGCGGCGTAATCCACATCCCCGACAAGTTTCGCTTTTCCATCAATCTCGACCCGATTGATACCAACATCGATCACCACTGCGCCAGGTTTAACCCAGTCACCCTTGATCATTTCAGGGCGTCCTACAGCTGCCACGAGGATATCGGCTCGACGGCAGACGCCAGCCAGATCCCGGGTACGGGAATGCGCAATGGTTACGGTGCAGTGCTGCTGCAACAATAATGCGGCCATCGGCTTGCCCACAATATTGGAGCGACCCACGATCACCGCATTTTTACCCGATAACTCACCCAGTTGATCTTTGAGCAACATCAAACAACCCAGTGGTGTACACGATACCAGACCGGGTTCCCCAATCGCAAGTTTGCCTACATTATGGATATGAAATCCATCCACATCCTTGTCCGGATCAATCGCATTGATCACCGTCATGGGATCAATATGTGCGGGCAATGGCAATTGAACCAGTATCCCGTTAACCGCATCGTCCCGATTTAATTCGTCTACCAGCGTCAACAAAGCCTGCTGAGTCGTCTCCGCCGGCAGTTCGTGATGAAAAGAAGCCATCCCAACCGCTTTGGTTTGTTTGTTCTTATTCCGCACATAAACATGACTGGCGGGATCCTCGCCCACCAGAATCGTCGCCAGTCCGGGCTGGATATTCGTTTCATTTTTAAGTTGTGCCGTTTGCCCGGTTATTCTCTTGCGCAAGTTTTGTGCAAACGCCTTTCCGTCAATAATCTCCGCCATTGTATACCCTCTGCAGGAACTGCTTATGAATGATGGCGTGTATTTTACAAAATCAAGCATGCAGGATATGCACTAATGCGCTACAAATATACTTCACTGCGAAGTCTTGCTCTTGTTCGCATTTACACCTACCCTACGCATTTTATTTCGCAACGAAAACACTATGCCAGCTAATCAAACCATACTCTTTGCTTTTCCCGGCCAGGGCGCTCAATACCCGGGTATCGGGAAGGACTTGTTCGACGCCTATGACAGCGTCAAAAATACCTATGAGGAAGCCAGTGATACTCTGGGGTATGACATGGCGGCGTTATCATTTTTCGATCCAGACAACAAAATAAACCTGACACGCTATACGCAACCGGTATTGGTCACCCACCACATTGCCTGCCTGCGCCTGTTCAATGAGTTATCCGGTAATGCGGTTCAGCCCGCGTTTGCAGCGGGCCACAGCCTGGGAGAATACTCTGCCCTGTTAAGCGCGGGCGCGATTAATTTCAGACAGGCACTGTCCATGGTCAGTGAACGCGGCAAACTGATGGGCGAATATGGTCAGGGTGAAATGGAAGCCCTGACCCTCGAATATGACGATGCGCGCGCCCTCGCCGACGAGTTTTACTGCGGAGTTGCGGCACTGAATTTGCTTGATCAAACCGTCATCGGCGGATTGGCGGATGATCTGGAGGCATTGGCAGAAGCAATGAAAGAGCGCTTCCCGCGCAAACGCAGCACCCGGCTTAAAACCGAAGGTGCGTTTCATACCTACTACATGGTTGAAGCGGCCAAACGCTTTCGAGCCGTTCTGGATGCAAATAGCTTTGATGAACCACAAATCAAGGTCTGTTCAAATTATTCCGGTGGATTTCATCATAGCAGTGCTTCGTCTATCCGCTCACGCCTGTTCATGCAGTTGTTCAATCCGGTGTTGTGGCTAAACAATTTGAACTGTGTTGTTGACCAGGGTGTAAACCTGATTATTGAATTCGGTGGCGGGATCGGCAAGGGAGAAACTGCGGCTGATAAACGTGCCAACCTTGAAGGTATTGTCAAAAAGACCTTTCGCCGGCACGATTCACCACCGCAACACCTCGCGGTTATCAATACTGAAACCCTGGAAAATGCCCTCAGGGAGCTATAAGAAGCTTGTAACCGCATGATTTTTGCTTTAACATCAGTTACGAATTCGCATAAGACATTGCGTATAAACAATTGATCAAACGCTATAAATAACCGCTCAAGAGGACATCATGAGAATTATAAAGCCAGGCAAACAAGCACTGTCGTCAAATAAAAAAACTATACTGGCATGCTGCCTGCTAGCGGCAAGCTCAGTGAGTAGCGCAGATTCTCAAACCACCTGGTTCGGTGAAGTCGCCGATGGAGAATGGTTGGCAGGCATTAAACTGGGGTCGGCCGCTCCGGATCTCGAAGGCTATGATACAGCTCCAATGGCCACGATAATAGTCGGTTATCAATTCTCACGCCCGGCTGGAGACAGAGGAAGATCATCTCTTGAACTTGAGTTCAGCACCACAGATGACGCGGATATCAGCCCTGCTGGTATCAAAGGAGCGGGGGAATACGATATGCACACTTTCGGCGTCTTTTTTAACTATCGTTCTCCCGGCACCGTATATTTTAAGGGCAAACTGGGTTTGCTCGATTCCAATATTGACACACGGTATGATTCAGGCGAAAAAACAAAATCCAACGATGCCGCATTTGCCCTGGGCCTCGGACTTGGCGTGCGTTTAGGGGGTGATGATGGGCGCACTACCCTTGAAGGAGAATGGGTGACAACCAGCGGCGACAATGACGTCAATTTTTATAACCTCGGCGCGAATATTGAATTTTAATCCAGATATAATCGTGTGATAATCAAAAGCCCGGCCTGGTCGGGCTTTTTTGTTGTAATAAGCGCCCCTGACATTGAACTGCCTTTAAGATAAATACCAAACATGACTACCCATAAAATCGCATTATTGGCCGGTGACGGCATCGGCCCTGAGATCATGACACAAGCAGAAAAGCTGCTTGCCGCCGTTGAATCCCGTGGCAAAGTAAAATTTGAACTCATGCCCGCTCTATTTGGCGCCAGCGCCTGGTTCGAAGTTGGCCACAGTCTGCCTCAGGAAACACTGGACATATGTGACAGCGCCGATGCGATTTTGAAAGGCACGATTGGCCTCAACCACGAGGATACTGAGAAAATACCGGTCGAAGAGCGCCCTGAACGTGCCGGACTGCTTCCGCTTCGCAAACATCTGGATACTTATGCCAATTTTCGACCGGTTTACCTGCC
>JAAELZ010000418.1 GCA_024226105.1 Pseudomonadota bacterium
CAAATGAATAAAGCGGTAGCGCAAATTAATGTGCTGGAAGGTGATTTTGAAGCACTGGATGATGCCGCTCTGCTGGCCAAAACAGAAGAATATAAACAACGTGTTGCCGACGGGCAGAGCCTGGAAAGCTTGATTCCGGAGGCGTTTGCCGCGGTGCGTGAAGCGTCAAAACGGTCACTCGGCTTGCGACACTTTGATGTGCAAATGATTGGCGGCATGGTTTTGCACGAAGGTAAAATCGCCGAAATGCGCACCGGTGAAGGTAAAACACTGGTCGCGACCTTGCCTACCTACCTGAATGCCCTGGCGGCGCGTCCCGTACATGTGGTGACGGTAAATGATTATCTGGCGCGGCGTGATGCTGAATGGATGGGCCATGTATTTCACAAATTGGGTCTGACGGTCGGGGTAATTCAGTCCGGCCAGGAGCACGAAGAGAAGCAACAGGCTTACCAGGCAGATGTGGTGTATGGCACCAATAACGAATATGGTTTCGATTATCTGCGTGACAATATGGCGTTTAGCGTATCTCAGCGTGTACAGCGTGGCCTGGGATTTGCGATTGTGGATGAAGTGGACTCGATACTGATCGATGAAGCGCGAACGCCTCTGATTATCTCCGGGCCCGCAGAAGATAATGTTTCTCTGTATCAGGCGATCGACAAGCTGGTGCCAAACCTGGAACTCGAAGAAGATGAGGAAAACCCGAAGGATTTCACCATTGATGAGAAAGGTAAGCGGGTTGCATTGACCGAAATCGGGCACGAACGTGCGGAAGAATTGCTAGCGGGTAGCGGGTTGCTTGAAGAAGGCGCGAGTTTGTATGATGTAAATAATATCTCGTTGTTGCATCATGTTTATGCGGCCTTGCGCGCGCATTATCTGTTTAAACGCGATGTGGATTACATCGTGCAAAATAATGAAGTGGTCATAATCGATGAATTTACCGGGCGCATGATGTCCGGTCGTCGCTGGTCGGATGGTCTGCACCAGGCGGTGGAAGCCAGGGAAAACGTCGCAATACAGCAGGAAAATCAGACCCTGGCTTCAATCACTTTTCAGAACTATTTCAGATTATATGAAAATTTGTCGGGCATGACGGGTACGGCGGATACCGAAGCCCCGGAATTTGAGCAGATTTATGGGCTTGAAGTCGTGGTGATTCCCCCTAACACCCCGACCATGCGTTCCGATAATCCCGACCAGGTATACCGGACCATAAACGAGAAATTTGCTGCTATTCGTGATGAAATAAAGACCAGCCTGGAACAAGGCCAGCCGGTACTTGTCGGGACGGCCTCGATAGAGTCTTCTGAGTTGTTATCTCAGTTATTAGCGAAAGACGGGATCAAACACGAATTGCTCAACGCTAAACAGCATGAACGTGAAGCGGATATCATCGCCGAAGCAGGGCGGCCGGGTGCGGTGACCATTGCCACCAACATGGCGGGGCGTGGAACGGATATTGTTCTGGGTGGGAACCTGGATGCCAAAATAGCCAAAGCGGGTGAGGGTGCTGACGTGGAGGCCATCACCGCCGAATGGCAGCAACGCCATCAGCAGGTACTGGATGCCGGTGGTTTGTACGTGGTCGGTACCGAACGTAATGAATCAAGGCGTGTGGATAACCAGCTTCGCGGGCGTTGCGGACGACAGGGTGATCCGGGTGAAAGTCGTTTTTATCTTTCGCTCGAAGACAGTCTGATGCGTATTTTTGGCTCGGAACGAATTGCCAATATGATGCAGAAACTGGGCATGGAAGACGGTGAAGCCATTGAACACCCGTGGGTGAACAAAGCCATTGAAAATGCTCAGCGCAAGGTTGAGGGGCACAACTTTGATATCCGTAAGCAACTTCTGGAATACGATGATGTGGCAAATGAGCAGCGTAAGGTAATTTACCAGCAACGCAATACTTTAATCAGTATGGAAGACGTGTCGGAAAATCTCTCGGTGATGATTGAAGAAGTCACGGAGGAAATCATGGCATCGCATATTCCGCACCAGTCGCAGGAATCCCAATGGGATGTCAAAGGGCTGGAAGAAGCGTTACAGGTTGAGTATGGTTTACCTATGCCCGTCGCGGACTGGCTGGCTGAAGATGATGATTTACACGAAGAAACCCTGCGCCAGAAGATTGAAGCCGAGTATCGGGCAGCGTATCAGCTCAAGGAAGACCAGGCCGGTGCCGAGGCGATGCGTCACCTCGAAAAATCAGTGATGTTGCAGGTGCTCGATGAACGCTGGAAAGAGCACCTGGCGAATATGGATCATCTGCGCCAGGGTATTGGTTTACGCGGCTATGCGCAGAAAGACCCCAAGCAGGAATACAAACGAGAGGCTTTTGCCCTGTTTGAATCCCTGCTTGAAACGGTTAAGTATGAAATTGTGGGCCTGTTATCCAAAGTACAGTTTCGCTCTGAAGAAGAGTTGGCGCAAATGGAAGCCGAGCGCGAGCGCCAGCAGATGCAGTTTGAGCATCCAACCCTGAACGCTGAAAGTGCGGCGGATACAGCAGGCCAGTACGCGCCACGTGATGCACAGCAGAAGCCGGCTGAACCGGTTGTCAAAGGTGCAGATGAAACCTACGTGCGTCAGGGGCAGAAAATTGGCCGTAATGACCCCTGCCCATGTGGTTCAGGGCTAAAGTATAAAAAATGTCACGGCAAACTGGGTTAATCGACCGGATTCGAAAAACCTATGCTAAAAAAATCCCCCCTTGCTCCGGCACAATTTCCTGAAGTCAACAATGTTTCCGGCCTGAGTCTTACGTCACTATGCTCAGAGGAACGTTATAAAGGGCGCGATGATGTATTAATCGCGGTACTTGAAGAAGGCACAAGCAGCGCTGCGGTATTTACTCAGTCGCTGACTCCGGGGGCACCGGTAATCTGGTCGCGTAAGGTCCATGCGCAGAGCGCAGCACGAGCCCTGGTCGTAACCGCTGGCAACGCGAATGTCTGTACCGGCAAACAGGGTCTTGAAAATACGCAGGCAATGGCGGCTGCGGTGGCGAATCTGGGCAGCCTTGAGCCTGAACAGGTGTTTGTCTCCTCCACAGGGGTTATTGGAGAACAGCTGGATATAGATTGTATTCTCGCCAGCTTGCCCGACAGTCTCAACCTGGACTACCGTAAGCAGGACTGGAATGCCGCTGCTTCGGCTATTCTGACCACCGATACCTATGCCAAGGCATCAAGTACAACGGTCGAATTATTTGGTAAGACGGTTTCAATCTCCGGTATCGCCAAGGGCTCGGGCATGATTGAACCGAATATGGCGACCATGCTGAGTTACCTGTTTACCGATGCGGCTATCGCC
>JAAELZ010000419.1 GCA_024226105.1 Pseudomonadota bacterium
CGACAACTATTTGCTGCCGTACTTTTACTCCAATTAGCACCAAACCGGTCAAACACATTCGCATCAACACGATGCCGCGTATGTAATGTTTCAGGGCAAACTGACCATAGCCCGGAAATACCAGCCCCGATAAGAGCACCCCTTTTAATGATTTCCTCATTATTTCCCTCTGACACGCTTTGAAGTGTTCGTTCGTCAGGACTTTCTGCCGGGCCGGTACTGACCGTCCACAGAGTACTCACCCGGGCCGATTAGAATCAAGCTTAAAAACAGAATCCCTGATTCCATTGCATGGGAATACTTCAGGAAGGAATCACCCTTACCGATGTGCATCATCGTTGCTATTACCATAGTCGTAAGCAGGAAAAAGCAGGCTGGACGGGTAAAAAGGCCCAGAACCAATAGTACCCCACCCGCACATTCTGATAATGCCGCCATGAATCCCCAGGCGGTTTGAGCAAAGTCAATCCCCAGGACACTCATACTTCCACCCATCATCGCCCATGTTTCCGGGCCAGCGATTAACTTAG
>JAAELZ010000420.1 GCA_024226105.1 Pseudomonadota bacterium
CTTATCGGCGACCAGAACGGCATCCGCAGTCTCAACAACGATAGAATCCTTAATGCCCATCGTCGCGATAAGCCTGCCCGAGGAATACAGGTAACTGCCTTGCGTATCAAGCGGCAAGGTCTCCCCGGTATTCACGTTCCCGTGCTCGTCTTTATCACACGCCTCCCACAAGGAAGACCAGGAACCCACATCACTCCAGCCCGCCGCCAGGGGAATCACCGCTGCATTCAACGTCTTTTCAAAAACCGCATAATCAATGGAGTTGGCTGGCGAGGCCTCAAATGCCTGTTTGTTCAGGCGGGTAAAATCAAGATCATGAACCGCGTCATTCAGTGCTTTTTGACAGGCTGCAAACATATCCGGCTCGTATAACTCAAGCTCCTGCAGGTACTGCCGGGCCTGGAACATAAACATGCCGCTGTTCCACAGATAGTTGCCGCCACTGACATAGTTCAGCGCCGTTTGCTGATCCGGCTTTTCAACAAACTGTTTCACCTCAAAGGCGTTGCTGGCCGATATTTCTTTGCCGGTTTCAATATAGCCGTAACCCGTCTCGGGGCTCGAAGGAACGATGCCAAAGGTAATTAGTTTACCTTTCCCCGCCAGCTCGTAACCCTCACTTACGGCCGCTTCAAGTGCCTCCACATCCCGGATAATATGGTCGGCCGGCAACACCATAAGCACCGGATTATCATTTTGCTTTAAGGCCTGCAAAGCGGCGACAGCGACGGCTGGCGCGGTGTTTTTTCCAACGGGCTCCAGGATAATTGATTGCGTGGGCTGCCCGATATTCTGCATTTGCTCCGCGACCAGGAATCGATGCGCCTCGTTGCAGACAATGATTGGTTCTGCGACCCCTGCAAAACCGGCGACCCTGCTGACCGTATCCTGTAACAGGGTGTTGTCTCCGACCAACGGCAGAAATTGCTTCGGGTAATGCTCCCGGGATAAAGGCCACAAGCGGGAGCCCGAGCCACCTGACAGGACGACGGGGATGAGTGGGGTAGTATTCTTATTTGTCATGGGCTTGTTTAATCCGGGCCAGAGATACAGTACGGGGCTTGCGTTGTTATTTTTAGCATAAGAATGGTACTGTGTTATGGTGAATTGTTCAAATAGCTGAAACGTTTGCGGGTTCAATTATATACAGTACGA
>JAAELZ010000421.1 GCA_024226105.1 Pseudomonadota bacterium
CGAATCGGCCGTACTGCACGAAAAACGCAACGCCGCCCAAACCCAGGTATACGGGGCTGCGGCCCGGGGCGGGGCCACGCGATCGGATGTGATCATCTCCGATGAAAAGATCAATTACCCCAAGGTCAACCAGCCCAATGTGCTGGTGTGTTTGACTCAGCAAGCTTATGGCAAGTTTGCCGGTATTATTCGTCCCGGCGGGGTGCTGCTCACTGATCAGCGCTTTGTGACCACCCAGCGCAAAGTGGATGCCGTGCAGCATGAGCTGCCCATGTTTGAATCCATCATGAACACGATCGGCAAGCCGATCGTGTTCAATATCTGCATGCTCGGTGCGGTGATCGGGCTCACCCGGGTAGTGAGTCGCGATGCTGTTGAAAAAGTGCTGGCCCAGCGCATGCCGCCCGCCTTTTTGGAGATGAATCAAAAAGCGCTCAAACTGGGTTATGATCTGGCCGCCGTTTAAACGTAGGTCAGGATGCGAGCGAAGCGAGCTGCCTGACATTTGTATCCATTGAGCGTCAGGTAACGCCTGCGGCGCAACCTGACCTACAGGTTGCTTAAACGCATCCGGCAAAGTTGTATTACCGATAAGCCGGTAGAAAAACCTGGTGCGTAAAACGCACCCTACAAAAACATCACAAAACAGGAGAATAAAATGTCATCCGATTTTCAAGCAGTAAAGGATCGAGATCCGCACGAAAAAGAGTTTCACCAGGCCGTAAGCGAGGTGCTCGCATCGGTCCAACCGGTTCTGGAACGCAATCCTGAGTATCGCAACGCCAGGATCATCCAGCGCATCGTGGAACCGGAGCGGGTGATCATGTTCCGGGTGCCCTGGGTGGATGACCAGGGCCAGGCGCAAGTCAACCGTGGTTTTCGCGTGGAGATGAACAGCGCCATCGGCCCATATAAGGGCGGTTTGCGGTTCCATCCCTCGGTGAGCCTGAGCATTTTAAAATTTCTGGCCTTTGAGCAGGTTTTTAAAAACGCGCTGACCACCCTGCCCATGGGCGGGGGCAAGGGCGGATCGGACTTTGATCCCAAGGGCAAGTCGGATAACGAGATGATGCGTTTTTGCCAAAACTTTATGGCCGAACTGTTCCGGCACATCGGTGCCAACACCGACGTGCCGGCCGGTGACATCGGTGTGGGCGCAAGAGAGATCGGTTATCTGTTCGGTATGTACAAGAAACTGGCCAATGAATTTACCGGTGTGCTCACCGGCAAGAGCCTGAACTGGGGCGGCAGCCTGATTCGTCCCGAGGCCACCGGTTTTGGATCGGTCTACTTTGCCGCCGAGATGCTGGCCACGCGCAACACCAGCATAGAAGGCAAAACCTGCCTGGTCTCGGGTGCCGGCAATGTGGCCCAGTTCACCATGGAAAAGCTGATCGAACTGGGGGCCAAGCCGATCACTTTTTCCGACTCATCCGGCTACATCTATGATCAGGCCGGAGTGGACGCAGATAAACTGGCATTTATAAAAGAGCTTAAAAATGTCCGCCGCGGCCGTGTCAGCCAATACGCAGAACAATACCCAACAGCGGTATTTACTGCTCTTACGGCCGGTGCGGATCACAATCCGTTGTGGGCTCATAAAGCTGATTGCGCTTTTCCCAGCGCCACCCAGAACGAGATCAACGCCAAAGATGCCCAGCACCTGGTGGACAATGGGGTCGTGGCTATATCCGAAGGGGCCAACATGCCCACGACCCCTGAAGGTATTGAGATCTTTTTGGACAACAAAGTGCTCTACGGGCTGGGCAAGGCAGCCAACGCCGGCGGGGTGGCCGTGTCCGGACTGGAGATGACCCAGAACAGCATGCGCATTGGCTGGACCCGCAAAGAGGTGGACGACCGTTTGAAAATGATCATGAAAAGCATTCACCGTACCTGCCTGGATATGGCCGAACAGTACGGAACCCCGGGCAACTATGTCAACGGCGCCAATATCGCCGGATTCGTCAAAGTGGCCGATGCCATGATCGATCAGGGGGTCGTGTAGATTGCTCCAATAAAAAAGCCAGGCCCCGAACTATCAGGGTCTGGCTGACCGGTTTTTATACTATCTTTGCGCTAATTGCCGGTATCAATCAAACTTTTTCTTCGGGAAAAATAATTGAAGATGTGC
>JAAELZ010000422.1 GCA_024226105.1 Pseudomonadota bacterium
GGAACTCTTCAATCAATACGGAGGCACCATGCCGCAAACCTGGGGCGTACCTATCGAGGAAATTGTAACCGGTATTCAATATGGTGTGCGCAAGGTGAATATTGATACCGACTGCCGCCTGGCGATGACTGGCAAGTTCCGCGAAGTCGGTCAAAAGGATACCAAACAGTTTGATCCGCGCAAATTCCTGACACCAGCGATGAAAGCCATGGAAGACCTCTGCCGGGATCGCTACGAGCAATTTAACACCGCAGGTAAAGCTTCTAAAATCACCGCGATTTCACTTGAAGAAATGGCCAGGCAATATAAAAGTGGCGCCCTGGATCCTCAAATTGCAATGGTTAACAAAGCCAGCTAAAACTGGCGAACCCGCCCAAGAATTCGCTTGAAATCGGTGTAAGGATAGGTATCATTCCCGTTCTTTTCCGGGGGCCGTTAGCTCAGCTGGTAGAGCAGTTGACTTTTAATCAATTGGTCGGGCGTTCGAATCGCCCACGGCCCACCATTTATTCTCTAAGCTCATGAATTTCATGGGCTTTTTTTATGGGTGATCGATTGACTAAATATCAATTGGTCGGGGTCACGGAGCATCCCGAAATTTCATCATCCCTGGAGTACCGGGATCACCGCCCGCGTGGGTCCGTTGCGGGGTTCATCCAGA
>JAAELZ010000423.1 GCA_024226105.1 Pseudomonadota bacterium
ATCGAACCGCGAATATGAACCAGCCCCGAAACGAAGAGATCCTGGTAAATGTCACGCCCCAGGAAACCCGTGTGGCCATTGTTGATAATGGCATGTTGCAGGAATTGCACATAGAACGCATTGACGCCAAGGGCATCGTGGGTAACATTTATAAGGGCAAGGTAGTGCGCGTTCTGCCGGGCATGCAGGCTGCCTTTGTGGAGATCGGGCTGGAACGCACCGCTTTTTTACATGCGCGGGATGCCAAACCCATGTTGATCATGGGTGATAGCCAGGATGACGAAAATCAGGGGAGTGAAGAGGCGCCCAGCGAAAAGCCGATCAGCGAACTGGTTCGCGAAGGTCAGGAAATTCTGGTGCAGGTGGTCAAAGACCCGATCGGTAGCAAGGGAGCACGCCTGACCACAGAAATCTCCATTCCCTCGCGCTACCTGGTCTACCTGCCCGACAGCAAGGTAATAGGGATTTCCCAACGAATTACAGATGATACAACGCGCGAGGTATTGCACTCGACCATTGATACCATCAAACAACAAAAAGAGTGCCCCGGCGGATATATTGCGCGTACCTCCGCCGAGACCGCGCAAGCCGGCGAGTTGCAACAGGACATGATGATTTTGTGCCGGCTGTGGGAAAAAGCAACGATAAAGGAGAAAAGCAGCCGTGCGCCCACGCTTATTTATAAAGATCTGCCGCTGGCGCTACGCGCGCTACGGGATTTTGTACGTGATTCGGTTTCGAAAGTACTGATCGATTCGACCGAAACCTACGATAAAGTTCGCGCCCTGGCGAAGGACCTGACCCCGGATGCGGTTCATATCATCGAGCACTATCCCGGTGAACGGCCGATATTCGACTTGTATTCAGTTGAAGACGAAATAGAGCGTGCCCTGCAACGCAGTGTGCCGCTTAAATCCGGTGGACACCTGGTAATTGATCAAACGGAGGCGATGACCACGATTGACGTCAATACAGGCGGTTTTGTTGGCAAGAAAAACCTTGAAGAAACCGTTTTTAAAACCAATCTTGAGGCAGCGCGTGCGGTCGCCAGACAACTAAGGCTACGTAACCTCGGTGGTATTATCATTATTGATTTTATTGATATGCAGGTTAAATCCCACCAGAATCAGGTGCTGGGCGCACTTGAGCGTGGCCTGGCCAAAGACAGTACTAAAAACAATATGACGGAAATGTCGACGCTGGGCCTGGTGGAAATTACCCGCAAACGCACTCGTGAGAGCCTTGGACACCAACTGATGGAAGATTGCCCGGTCTGCGAAGGGCGTGGTGTACTTAAAACCGCGCACACCATTTGCAATGAAATTTTCCGTGAAATCCTGCGCGAAGCCCGACAGTACGAAGAGGCCAGCACCTATATGGTCATCGCCTCTCAGGATGTTATCGATCGACTACTGGATGAGGAATCAGCCAACCTCGCAGACCTGCAGGAATTTATCGGTGCACCCATTCAGCTCCAGGTAGAAACCACCTACTTTCAGGAAAACTACGATATAGTGTTGATTTGAGGCTTGAGACTGGCAATTTTCTCGCTCTCTCCTGGTAAGCCCAAAATGAAGATCAGGCCTCTGGAGTTGGAGCTTTCAATCCTGGGTGGAACAGGAAACCCGCTTTTAAAGCTGGAAGATTGCCACTTCCGGGTTAAAGGCCAGCCAGGCGAAGGCAAAATGGATCCCGCTCTGAGCAAGACTTAGAGACTGCCCTTTTAACTCGCCGGATATCGCCTGGCCCAGTAAATTCCAGCGAGATTCCGTTTGACGATCAACAATTCCACCGGCCCTGACTTCAAAATCTAGAAGCTGTCCGTCCAGATCACGCTTAAAGGCTGTCACCGCCTGGATGGATCTCGATTTTTTGATCGAGCTCGCATCAAGCACCGATAACAGGCCCTCACGGCTGAATAACACCACTTGCGTATCACCCAGCGTATCGTTTACGACACCGGCCTGTTTAAGCCTGGAAAAAGGGTATAGCTTTTCGAACTCATCGGAACGGATATGCATCACACGCTCCATCGGCGGCAGGCGAGGGTCAAGTTCGCCACGAAAAAGAAATGGCGTCTGATTTATATTGTCGTAACCACGG
>JAAELZ010000424.1 GCA_024226105.1 Pseudomonadota bacterium
AACTTTGAATGTGGTTTTTATTCCATTATGTCTTCCGCGAAACGTTTATCCGGATCGCCAATCAATTCCAGGTGCTGGTTTTGCATGTCCTCAACGCCGCCCTGAAAATCGATCACCTCTTTGGATATCGGATCCAGATACATAGCGTTAACGGTAAAATCACGGCGGCAGGCATCCTCAAGCAGGGAGCCATAGACATTATCGCGCAATACCCTGCCGGACTGGCTCTGTTTGTGCAGGTGTGAGGTTTCATCACTCGGTGGCGCTCGATAGGTTGCGACCTCGATCATTTCACGTTTGTGGTGAACATGAACCAGCTTAAAACGCCGGCCGATAATACGAGCCCGTTTGAATAAGGGCCTTATCTGCTCCGGTGTTGCGTTGGTTGCAATATCAAAATCTTTAGGGTGCAGGCCCTGCATCCAGTCACGTACGCAACCGCCGACAAGGTAACCATCGTAACCATGCTGTTGCAGGGTTTGGCAAACCAGCATTGCGCCTTCGGACACTTCCGAAAGATCGATACTCAGAGATATAGCCGAATATCGGTGTTTCGCTTGCGTATTAGGGGGAGTATCCTTCATGTTCAGCGTTGATTTTCAGGGTTAACCGGGTTCAAAACTCGTCACCAATAAATGCCCTGGCCCTGCGCATGACAAAATAACTGTAGGCCAGTTGTATCAATAGAAACGGGATAAAGACAAATGCTCGCTGCGAACCCGGAATCAGCACCATCCATATTGCACCCAGGCCCTGTAAAAAGGCCATACAATAGTGAATCAGTGCAACTTCCCGATGCGTGAACTCAGAGCGAACCAGTAATTGATATAGATGATCACGGTGCGCCTCGAGCAGGTTTTCTCTTTTCTTCGCGCGACGTATTAGTGTAAATATGGTATCGTAAATAATATTAAACATCAGCAATGGCATGACCAGGAAAGAGGTGTGTGATGCGTCGTAACGAGCCGCAATAATCGCCAGTGTTGCAAAGGTGAAACCGATAAACGCGCTACCGACATCGCCCAGAAATATCTTAGCCGGGTGAAAGTTCAGGAACAAAAAACCCAGCGCGCCGGCAAGAATTGTATAGCAGGTAACGTATACGAACGAACTGCCCTGATAAAAACTGATTGCCATGAAAAACAGGCTGGCAATAACCGTACAACCCGCAACCAGTCCATCGATCCCATCCATAAAATTGACTGCATTGGTCAGGCCCAGAATCCAGACAAAGGAAATCACGTAACCCCACAGGCCGAGTTCAAGATACCCTACGCCCGGTAAAGCAAGGTGATCGATCACAATGCCCGTTGCCAACACGATTCCGACCGCGATGAAATGCGTGATTAGCTTAAAAGTAGCACTTTTATTGTAAATATCATCGATTAGTGAAATAAACGCGATGATCATCGCGGAACTCACAAAGCCCCACATATATTGTGCACGAATCAGGGTTGTCTCACCCAGCAGGATGATGAATATCATACCCAGCAGGAAAGTTAGCACGATGGAGACACCACCAGACCGGGGCAACGGTCTTACATGCGAAGAGCGTTGATTCGGTCGATCAATTATTCTCCCGTACCGTCGCATAAGCTCAGTCCCTAAAAGTGCCAGCACCGTGAGGGCCACACCAAACAAAACATGGGTGTAAAACGCGATGTGGGTCATTTAAAGCGGAGCAAAAGGTACGTAAAAGCAGATTTGAGAGGTTGGACGGATTCCATCGCCCGATTTTAATCGAAAACGTATCTCAGCGCGCAGTCAATCTACACATTCCGGTATAATCAGACTGATCAACGTAGCGAACAAGCTACAAGCTCTTCGAAACCATCTGCTTGAGCTGACAGCCCCACAAACATGATGTTAATGTATATTATTTAATATACTGATATATGCCTGATAAATATAGAGAAATACCTTATAACTATACCTCCTTTTCTGACCGGGAAATTGTTATCCGTTTTATGGGGGAGGACGCCTGGGAGGCAATTAATCATTTACGCAGCCGGCGTAAATCAGGCCGTTCAGCGCGATATCTGTTCGAACTACTCGGGGATATGTGGATTGTAGTGCGCAACCCCTTCATCTTTGACGATTTGCTCAATAACCCCCGGCGCAAGCATTCTCTAATTGAAACGCTTGATGCACGCCTTGCACACATCAGCGAGCGCGCAAATGGCAACCCGAGTGTATTAAGGCTGCACAAACAGGCCTGTCAGGCAGTCGCATCATTTACCGGATTGTTTGCCCAATTTGCAAGTGATCGGGCGCGTATCATCAAAGCATTTAACAGTATCACGCACACAGACAATATTCGTTTTGACGGGCATGCAAGGGTCGCGCACGTCACCGACGCCACTGACTGGCGCGTTGAATACCCCTTTGTGGTCATCACCCCCGATAATGAGAGCGAGATGGCTGACATTGTAATGACCTGTATTCAACTCGGCCTGACCATTATCCCAAGGGGTGGCGGCACGGGTTATACCGGTAGCGCTGTCCCACTGGAACCTTTCACGGCCGTCATCAATACTGAAAAACTGGACCACTTGTCGGCTGTCGAAGTACTGACTCCCGCCGGACTGGAAAGCCCGGTTGCGACCATTTGTGCAGGTGCTGGCGTGGTAACGCAGGAGGTCTCAAAAGCCGCCGCCCGGAAAAACTTGGTCTTTGCGGTAGATCCTACCTCTCAGGACGCCTCGACGATCGGCGGCAACGTCGCCATGAATGCCGGCGGGAAAAAAGCAGTGCTTTGGGGCACCACGCTGGATAACCTGTTGTCGTGGACCATGGTGACGCCCGATGGCGTCTGGATGGAGGTGAGCCGTCGAAACCACAATCTGGGGAAAATCCATGAACAGGAAGAAGCAGAGTTCAAGATTGAACGCTGGTCGGACAACGCACGTAAAGCACTAATCGACGTAAGATCTCTGAAAATCTCCGGGAAAAGTTTTCGTCACACCGGCCTGGGCAAAGACGTAACCGACAAATTCTTAAGTGGTTTGCCCGGCGTGCAAAAAGAAGGCTGCGATGGTTTGATAACCAGCGCTCGATTTATATTACACCGTAGCCGAAAATCAATTCATACCGTCTGCCTTGAGTTTTATAATTACGATCTACGCACCTCGGTACCGGCCATCGTTCAGCTCAGGGATGAACTCGCCGCGAACCCGGCGGTGGATCTGGCCGGCCTGGAACACCTCGACTGGCGATATATCAAAGCCGTCAACTATACACCCAAATCCGCTCATGGCACCCTGCCGCGCATGGTATTGCTGGCCGATATCAGCTCGGATGATACTGAAACCCTGTCCCGTGCCAGCCAGCATCTTCTGAACATTGCCCTTTCCCGTGGTGGCGAAGGATTCATAGCCACCACCGCAGCAGCTCGCGCCCGCTTCTGGGCCGCACGCAAACGTACTGCCGCCATTGCGGCACATACCAACGCGTTCAAAATCAATGAAGACGTGGTTATACCGCTGGAGTACCTTGGTGAATATTCGCTGGGCATTGAGCGCATCAATATTGAGCAATCAATCAGTAATAAACTTGCAACAATCGAAGCGTTGAGTGGATTTCTCTCGAATAAAAAACAAGTTTTTGATTGCTGCGCGCAAAAGCTGCAATTGGGCAGCGATGAACCCAATGAACAGATTGATATCCTGGAAAGTAAGCGTCAGACGGCACTCAAATTGCTTGAAGACACCAAAGTGCTGTGGTCGAAATACGCAGATAACCTCGATACACCGATTGAAGACGTATTACCCGCGGACGTATTAGAGCCCTTTAGCGCTCAGAGTGATCAATTAATAGACCTGATACTGCGCAACGAGCTGCGCATATCCCTGAATGATACCCTGATCAATCCACTGGAACGCCTGTTCGGCGGTCTGATCATGCAGGGCATGCAGTCCCGACTGGCAGACATTCACAGCAAATACAAACAAAAACGCCTTTTCGTCGCACTACACATGCACGCGGGTGACGGTAATGTTCACAGTAACATCCCCGTCAACTCCAGCGATTATGAAATGCTGGCCGAAGCAGATCGTATCGTCGACCGCATTATGGCTCTGGCGCTGTCTCTCGACGGTGTCATATCCGGTGAGCACGGCATTGGCCTGACCAAACTGAAATACATGTCCGCTAATCGGCTTGAACCCTTTGTAAAGTACAAAGAAGACGTCGATCCGAAGCAACATTTTAATAAGGGAAAGCTACTCCCCGGCAGCGGCCTGGCTAATGCCTATACACCCTCTTTTCGCCTGCTTGAAACCGAAGCGCTGATCCTGGAAAACAGCGATCTTGGCACACTCAATGAAGCGATAAAGGACTGCCTGCGTTGCGGAAAATGCAAGCCCGAATGCACCACCCACGTTCCCGGCGCCAATCTTTTGTATTCACCGCGCAATAAAATTCTTGCCTCCGGGCAGGTAATTGAAGCCATGCTATACGAGGAGCAAACCCGACGCGGCATCAGCATTAATCATTTCGATGAAATGAACGATATCGCAGACCACTGTACGATCTGTCATCGTTGCCTCGCTCCCTGCCCGGTGAATATCGATTTTGGAGATGTAACCGTATTGACGCGAAAACTGCTGATTGAACATAAACAGCGCCGTACACACACCGGCACTAAACTGGCGATGCATTTTCTGAATATTACTGACCCGCGCTGGATTCGTTTTATGCGCTTTGGGTTTATTCAAATGGGTTATGCGGCGCAACGTTTTACCAGCCAGTTTGCGAGGCGATTCAAATTGCTGTCGGCAACCGGGTTGAGCCCGAAATCAACCACCGGAAAACCGAATGTTATGCGCCAGTTGGTGCAGTTTAATGCCAACCCCCTGCCGGTACTAAAACCCGCCAAAACTTTGCGCGCCCTGTTACAACTGGAAAATAGCGAGGAAGTGCCGGTATTGAGCTTTCCCGATAAGCTGAACAGCAAAGATAAGGCTGTCTTCTACTTTCCGGGATGCGGGTCGGAGCGCCTGTTTAGCGAAGTAGGCCTGGCGACCATTGCTACGCTTGCCGTGTCCGGTATGAAGGTTATTCTGCCACCGGCGTACTTATGTTGCGGTTATCCTCAGAAGGCCCAGGGTGAAACCGAACGCGCGCATCAGATCAATACTCAGAACCGCGTATTATTCCATCGCCTGGCCGCAACCCTGGCCGACCTGGACGTCAAGCACGTGGTAGCCTCCTGTGGAACCTGCATGGATCAGTTACTGGACTATCAGTTTGATCGGATTTTCCCGGGTTGTCGGCAACTCGATATCCATGAATATATGCTCGAAAATGATATCAGGCTGCCCGAGGTGCCGGACACTGAGTACATATACCATGAGCCCTGCCACGACCCGATGAAACATCACGAATCGCTGGAGGTTGCCAGCACCCTGCTGGGGAAAAACGTGCTAAGCAGCGACCGTTGCTGTGGTGAATCCGGCACTTTTGCCATCAGCCGCCCGGATATCGCGCAACAGGTTCGACATAAAAAACTGGCCTC
>JAAELZ010000425.1 GCA_024226105.1 Pseudomonadota bacterium
GTCGACAGTAAGTTGATCTGCCCATTGTAATGGGCCACAAGGGTAGTTCACCCCGGCCTGCATCGCGATATCGATATCTTCTGCCTGGCAAACCTGTTGATTCACCGTATCGGCCGCTTCATTGGCCAGCATACACACCGTGCGCATCACGGCCATACCGGGAATATCGTCCAGCATGGAGACCTGTTTACCTATAGCACTAAAAAAATCTCGGGCCTGTTTGATCGCTGAATCACTCGTCTGGTCGGCGGCACAGATCGCTATTCGCTGACAGCTTGCATAATCCAGGGCCAGGTCGAAAAACACCAGGTTTTTGATTTTTTCCCGCTGTGCATGCACAGTGGCAAAAAGCCCGTTACTCAACACAAGTGTACAATCACCCAGCTGAATAACACCCTCGCCGGCCTGCCTGTTTACCTTGATTTCTTTATTTTTTGCCAGTTCCAGCAAAGGTTCGGCCACCCCAAGATCTCCGAATACGGTTATCTCCGCTGGTATTTTAAGTTGATCGGGGACGACTTCAACGGGTTTTGCATTTTCTCCATTTTGATAATCATAAAAACCCTGCCCGGATTTTCTGCCCAGACGCCCGGCTGCGACCAGTTCCTGCTGAATCAGGCTGGGTGAGAACCTCGGATCTGAAAAATACGATGAGAATACCGTGTTGGTCACCGCAAAATTAACATCAAGCCCAATCAAATCCATCAGCTCGAAAGGCCCCATGCGAAAGCCACCCGACTCGCGCATGATGGCATCCAGCGTGGACACATCGGCTGCGCCTTCCTGTAACAATCGCAGGCTTTCGGCATAAAAAGGCCTGGCGACACGATTGACAATAAAACCGGGGGTTGATTTGGCAAATACCGGTTTCTTGCCCCAGTTTCCTGCCGTCTGGTAAACCCGTTCCGCGACCGATTTTGTAGTGGCCAGGCCACTCACAACCTCAACCAGTTTCAATATCTGCGCGGGGTTGAAAAAATGCATGCCGACCAGGTTTTCAGGTTTCTCCAGGGCCGCGCCTATTTCGGTAATTGAAATGGAGGAAGTATTGCTCGCCAGGATAGTTTTCTCAGCACAAAACGCCTGCACAGTTTTAAACACGGCTTGCTTGATTCCCAGGTCTTCTACGATCGCTTCAATCACCAGTTCTGCAGGCGAAATATCTTCAAGCTTATCAACCACCTGAATTCGCTCCAGAATGTCCTTTTTTGTCTCAGCTGAAATTTTCCGCCTCTCAAGCAACCCTTGCAGGCCTTTATCCAGCTTTGAAATACCCGCTTTCGCAGCGCCGTCCTGCGCATCGAAAAGCAGCACAGGATGGCCTGCTGTTGCCGCCACCTGCGCGATCCCGGCGCCCATGGTTCCCGCGCCGATTACTGCCACTACGCTATTTTTATCTAAGCCGCTCATTATGTATTTTCGTTTTTCGGATTCGCCATAATATCAAACAGCGAGTTGCTGAATAAACTGTTCGCTCAATTTAAGCACCGCCTGTGGCTGATCCCGGTGCGGGCTGTGTTTGCAGTCGGGCAAAACCTCGGCCGTGGTTTTAGTTAAAACCTGGTCCTGAATGGCCTTGATCTGCGCAAGGGTTCCATATTCATCATCTTCGCCCTGTATCATTAACAAAGGCACTTCGATGCCTTGCAAATATTCTTCAAGATTCCAGCCCCGGAAAGCCGGATCCAGCCAGGCTTTGTTCCAGCCCCAA
>JAAELZ010000426.1 GCA_024226105.1 Pseudomonadota bacterium
GGGTGCTACAGGGGCCACGGTTATCAACAGTGCCCGAGGCGAGGGGATTGATAAGGAAAAGACCTTTTTTGGCCTTACTCTTACCTCCCAGCGTGACGTGCTGATGTTCCTCGTGGAGGAACACATGAGCCGCCGGATTTTGGAAACCATCAGTGATGTTGGTGAATTCAGGAGTAAGAGTGGTGCTGGAATCGCATTCCAGGTGGATGTTGAGGACGCTGTGGGTGTCGCGCATCAAGCCGCGATACTCAGCAAATCCGTAGAGGAAGAGATATGAAAGAACGAAGTTACATCAGTGTGCGCGATGTCATGAAAACGAGCTTTGACATGGTCGATGGTATGGATACAGTACAAACTGCTTTGCAGAAGATGCAACATGTGCAAAACAAATGCCTGATAGTGAAAAAACGGGATAAATGTGACGAAGTCGGCATGTTGTTGATCTCTGATATTGGGCGGCATGTACTGGCGAAGAACCGCTCCCCGGAACGGGTCAATGTCTATGAGATTATGGCCAAGCCGGTGGTTTCGGTAGATGTAAATATGAATATCAAGTACTGCGCACGCCTGTTTAACCGCTTTAGTCTATCTCGGGCGCCGGTTATGGAAAATGGCGAGGTTGTTGGTATCGTCAGTTTCACGGATTTGGTGTTAAAGGGGTTGAGTAAGGAGTAGAGCTTGACTAGAAGCCTGTTTTTTCTGCTGATTTGGCAGTTTTTATCCATCTCCGTGGTATGGGCGGCCGATGCTGGCGTGGAACTTGTTTCCGCCTCGCGGGAAGGACGTCTGGCGGATGTTAAGTCCATTTTGAGTAGTGGGGCGGATGCCAATGCCGCAAATTCAGCGGGTAAAACAGCTTTAATGAATGCCGCGTTTTTTGGCAATACGGATATTGTCAAGGTATTGCTGGCGGCAGGTGCTGATCCCAATGTTGCGGACAAAAACGGCAATACCGCCGTAATGGAGGCTGCAGCGTTTGGGCATTTAAACGCACTGCGGGTGCTGTTGAGCCGTAGTGGTGATGGTAAGGCCCAAAACAGTGCCGGCCGCACTGCCTTGATGGAGGCTGCCGCCAATGGCCACCTGGAGGTTACCAAGCTGTTGATCTCCCGCGGTGTGGATGTTAATGCTGTGGATAAAGGGGGAAGCAATGCCTTGGCCGAGGCTACACGCGCCGGACATAAGAAGGTCGTTAAGGCGCTTAAGGATGCCGGGGCGGAAGAGTCGAGCTAAAATAATACGGGGAGTGAGGGGTGAGGCTGAACCCAC
>JAAELZ010000427.1 GCA_024226105.1 Pseudomonadota bacterium
TGCCCGCGCCGTTATCCGTTGACGCCACGGTATTTTCGGCAAAGCGTTTGTTATCCGGCACAATAGGCGTCGCTTTCGCGTCTGTCGTCAGGTAGGCCTGCACAAGGCGAATAAAATCATCCGGGGCGCCAATGGTGCCCGGCTCACCATGTTTATTGTCCAGTGCATCACCGGTATGGCAGGAACCGCAACCCGGTTCATTGGCCCAGGGTACGCGCAGGGTATCGGGATTGGTGTAGAAATCCCCGGCCAGGCGAAAATCTCCCGGGTTCTCTGGCGTCACAAAGTCTGAAAAATCATTACCTACCTGCTCCATATCGCCATGGCAATCCTGACATAACATGCCACCATCAGCCATTGCGCCACGCAGGCAATCCGTACGGCGCCCGGGGTGACATTGATAGCAGGTCTCCATCAGCACACCACGTGCTGCGACCGGGTCACGTAGATTCCCGCTGGCATCTACGGGAGCAGGCATGCTCGGGAACAAGAGTTCACCGCTGCTATCCCTTACACTCGCGTGATGTTTGTGCATGACATTCGACATACTGCGCACATTGGTTTGTTGGCGACCATTGGCATCTGCATCTCCCGGGCCTTTTGGGCCGACCTGCGCGAGATCCAGTGCCGGCGTATAGTGACAGGTCTGGCATACCACCGGGGTGTTGTTTTGTAAATCCGTATTGTGTTTCAGATCGTGCAGACGTATCATGTTGAGATCTGCAGCGTATTCCTTACTCACTTCAAGCGGCGTACTGACATCAAAAGTTGGATCGTCAAGCACCGTCGCCAGCAAAATACCTTCGTTTACGAGCGCATCCGTAGCTGATCCGTTACCGCCATCAATCGGTGCATTGTGACACTCTCCACAGTTCGCCTCACCGGAGATGGGCAATACTACATCCGTTGAAGCGAGTACCGTACCGCTGTTGTTTTGCGCCTGAAAACGATAAAGCGGCCACGGATTCTCCCGGCCCACATCATCAAACGCTGTCAGAGGCGCACCCGCACCTTCAAACCAGTTTACCTCACGGGCCGTATAACCAAAGGGAAAACCGATAAAAAACGGCTGATCTACTGTAAACAGATCAAAATGTTGCGGCGTATTATCATACATGGGATTTGGCCGCCCCGGCATTGACTGTTGCTCGGCCGTCAGTGCACCGTCTCCCAGATAGAGACGCTCGACGTTGGGGGCCGGCAAGCCCTGATCCGGCACCGGTGCAAACGCATCCAGCACACCGGGAGGGTAAAATGCACGATAGGCCGACAGCGCAATGGATTCTGAACTGCCGGCAGCCGTATCCCAGAAATTTGTTTTGTATACGGTACCATCATTCGCCACACTGGAAATGACAGGGCCATTGCCCGAAGAGTTGATGCCACTTAGTATCGGATCACCCGGATTGGAACTAGCCGAATACACCACGCTCACGCCATCGTCGGGGCCTAGTATTCTGGGTTCACTACCACGCCGTATGACCTGGGCATGAAGTACGTTAAACGGGGGCAGGATACTTGAAATACGCGTATCAAAATCACCACAATGCATGCCAAGATCATTGGTTCCAAACAGCTTGTAATCAATGTTTCCCAACAGGGCCTGCTCAGATACCGGGTTTTCAGGCAACCTGTTCTGGCTGGTGGAATTGATGGAAACGTCGGCCCTCTGCTCACTCACGGTAACCGTGCTTGAATCGCTAGCAGACGCGCCCTCATTGTCGCTTACGGTCAGGGTCACAATATAATTTCCAGCTGAGGCGTAAGTATTATCCGAATTCGCAGATGAACTGATTTGGCCATCACCAAAATCCCAGGCATAAGCTGTAATCGTCCCGTCAGTATCAACCGAACCGGCGCTGCTGAAACTGATGCTGACTCCAGTCGTTCCGTTGTAGGGGCCGTTCGCATTTGCAACTGGAGGCGTATTATCACCACCTCCACCAATTCCGCAACCACCGGGGAAATCATCAGCATGCTCAACCTTTTTTTCATCAATTTGGCTATCTGATACCGCACGCACCCGGCATGGGATGGCGGAGAGCCGACGCTTCCTGTATCGCCATTTTCCCTCATCATTCGCCCTGACAGTTGCAATCAATACCCCGCTTTGTGCGTCAAACAACTCGATGATAGCCTCATCCTGAGACTCGCCTTTGACCTTGAAAAGATCCTTCTCAGCTTTGTATTTTGCATCGCCAATCTCAAAATCATTGTCCCCAAAGACGTTCCCGGAGAAACCAAGCAGGCAAAACAAGGTTAACAGCCCAATACAATACTCGTGCAAAACATAAATAACCGGTACAACATCAGCACCATAACCTCTGAAATTTGTCTTTTTAGCGACTAAGGTATTTCCGCTTTTTCGGCTCATCGTTACGCTCCTCACTGATGGTATTAACATTATGTTTGGCATAAAAGGTAGATTTTCACGGCCTTATTCGCCACACTGTACCGTGGGATTTTTTCCCACGTTTACGCGAAATTACCCTATTCTTCAAGAGATAACAAGTCACCGGACTGCCAATTCAACCCGACGTCAGCTTGATTTAGTCATCAATGCGCCCACATAAGCCAACCTTAATCGCGGGCAACCGGTTTAATTTTCCGGCTGAAGGTTGGTGAACCCGGTTACAAGGTAAAACGTAATTTTCTGTGCACGCTAAAAACCAGGAACAGAATATTTTTCAAAATAATGTAGTACATCCAATTTGCAGCCCTAATCAGTAAATTTTTCATAATTTGTTTGCCTGTCTATTTGCTACGCCGGCTAAACCGCTGATTGCTCGCAACCGCCTTCAATGACATAATCCAGCGTCATTTTTTTTGCCTTTCGGAGCCTGCCGTGTTTTCAACCGCTAACATCACTATCCAGTTTGGACCCAAGCCTCTTTTTGAGGATATCTCGGTTAAGTTTGACGAAGGTATGCGTTATGGCCTTATTGGTGCCAACGGTTCCGGCAAGTCTACGTTAATGAAAATTCTCGGTGGTGATCTCGAAGCAAGCTCCGGGACCGTTACCCTCAGCGAAAATGAACGCATGGGTAAA
>JAAELZ010000428.1 GCA_024226105.1 Pseudomonadota bacterium
CAAACCGGATCAGCTCACTGCTCAAACGCTGCAATTCATCTGCGAGCTGAGACTCCTTTAACTGGTCATCTTTCAAAGACTGCACCCGTTGCTGCTGACCATTGAGCGTATTGAGCAATTCAGCCACGGGTCGATCAAACAAATCTCCAAGGGTTGTTTTTTGCGCTTCAACAAGCTCAATCAGATGCGCCTTGCGCACTTCCTGGCCGGCAATTTCTGTGTCCAGCTTTAACAGTATTTCGTTTGCCCCGGCAAGGCAGGATGCCGCCTCCCGGCGCGCCTGATCTCCGGGTATTTCGAGTTCCGAACTTGCGAGCTGCGGGTGATCAAAACTACCACACACCGGGCAGGGCTGATCCTTCTGCAGTTTTTCTGCCAGAATAACCGCCTGTCCTGTATGCCACGCCAACTCCAGTTGTACAACCGCCTGCTCAGCCAGGTCTCGCTGCCGAAAAGCCTTGTTTCGCGCTTTAGCCAGTTCCCGCAACTCGCTTTTACAGTCATCCAGTTTTTTATCTGTTTCCTCTGCACTTTTACGTTGCTGGTAACGATCTTCAAGCCGTCGCAACTCCAGTTGCTGCTCCGCCAGCCCTTTTAACCGCTCAAGTATGCGCCGATGCTGTTGATTAATATCCTCTGAAGAAAACTGATTTTTTTGCCATTGTGAGCGGCATTCATCCAGCGCTGTTTTACGCAAGGTCAATTCCCGGGCACCCGTTTCCAACGAGCGAACAGCGGCCTCGAACTGGCCAACACGATTACGATAAGCCTCAAGATCACGCTTGTGCTGCTGTATTGATTCAATTTCCGGCTCGTGCG
The DNA here is from genome assembly GCA_024226105.1 of Pseudomonadota bacterium. Taxonomy (GTDB): domain Bacteria; phylum Pseudomonadota; class Gammaproteobacteria; order Arenicellales; family Poriferihabitantaceae; genus JAAELZ01. The sequence goes on from JAAELZ010000428.1 coordinate 820, forward strand.
CTACCAGGCCCTGCAATTTATCCCGGGCCAGCGTCAACTGCTCCAGACTGGCTTGCAGTTTACCTTGCACTTTTCCCAGGTTTAGCTCAGATCGCTCTCGCTGTTTTATCGCCAGCTGCCATTGGTTAAACTCAGGCTGCAGACGTAGCGCAGCACGCGCGCGGTGTAGCTGCGCGTCCAGTTCATCTACTTCTTTGCTTTGTTGCACCCGCATTTGCAGTGCTGCCTTCGCCTGGCCGAGGCGCTCAAAATCAGCGGCCAGCTTTTGAGCATTTATTAAGGCGCGCTCTGCCTGTTTCCGGCTTTTTGCTGCCCGGGTCTTGTGCGCGGCTGATTCTTTCATCTGCCCGGCCTGGCTTTCCAGCTCCCTGAGCAGCTGCTCTTCGCTTTCAACACCGGCACCGCGCAACACCCCCAGTTGCTGATTACGGCTGGCCTCCAAATTCTTACGAACGCCAGCGGCCTGTTCTTTTAGCGCAAATTCGATGCGAGTATATATCTGCGTCTGAAACAGGTGGCTGAAGACTTTTTCCCGATCCGAAGATTTGGCCATTAACAGGTTTCGAAACTCGCCCTGGGGTAAAACCATCACCTGGCGGAACTGCTCGACATTCAACCCCGTCAACTCTTCGATTGCGGCCCTGGCCTCGGTAACCTTCGATGCCACCCGCACCGACTCCTTACCTGATTCATCCCGGCCATATAATTCGGCCCGGGGCTGATGCGCTGTCAAACCCTCGCCGCGGCCTTTAGGGCGCAACTGCTCGGGCTCACGACGAATACGCCAGGTTTTGCCCCCTAAACTAAATATAAGCTCCACGTAGCTTAAGGTTTCCGGTGCGGCTGTATCACAACGCATTTCGGCGGCCTCGCGTTCATTACCGGTGGTTTTGCCATACAGCGCAAAGCAAATACCATCCAGTATGGTGGTCTTACCCGATCCAGTGGGCCCGTTGATCAGAAACAGGGGGTTCTCACCCAGCCGCTCAAATTCGATGACTTCAATGCCGGAAAACGGCCCGAATGCAGACATTGTGAGTTTTATCGGCCGCATGAGCTTTATTCTGCGCGATGCAGATTTTCAATGGTCTCTTCGAGCAAACGGTCTTGAGCGCTACTCATGGATTCGCCCCTGACCTGCTCATAAAAATCCCTGAACATCGACATTTCACCTTTTTTGAGTCGCTCGCGGCTCGCCATCTGCCCGGAACTCGCGGATAACAAACCGGGCCTTTCCAGGTGCAAAACGTTTGGATAGACCTCACGCAGTTTGCCCATTATGTCCAGAATCGCGTGTGTATCCGACAAGCGTACCTGAACATAATCCAGGGCATTGTGGTCAGTTTTGCCCATCGCCAGAATTTCCGCCAGGCTTCCCTCCAGGGTACGCATATCATGTAAGGGTTTAAGTGCAATTTCTTCTATGGCGCATTCACCCTGCGCATCCATATCGACGAGTGTCACCGATTTAGTGTGACGCTCTTCTGAAAACGAGTACTTGAGTATCGAACCTGAGTAACGAATTTTTTCGTGATACCTGTACTGCGTACCGTGCAAATGCCCGAGCGCAGTATAATCAAAGGCCTTAAAGTTTTTTGCAGATGCCTGGTCCGCTCCGCCCACCGAAAGCGGCCGTTCTGATTCACAGGCTTCACCACCATTCAGGAAACAATGGCTGAGAACCACTGTGCGATAGCTACCTTTTTTCTGATTATGACTTTTTATGCGCTTTGCCACATAAGCCAGTGTTTCATCATGCCCTGACAGTTCAACATCAAAATACTCACGCGCTACTGCGGGTTCAAGATAAGGAATCCCGTAAAAAGCGGTCTTGCCATAACCATCCTCCAGTATCACCGGAGACAGGATGGCCTCGGGCGAGTCAATAATAAACAGACCTGAAGCAGATAATTGTCGCGCCCCAAAACCCAGCCGCTCCGCGCTATCGTGATTGCCGGGAATGACAATTACCGGAATCGCCTTTTCACGGCACAATCTGTCCAGCACCGAATCAAGTAGACTTACCGCCCGGGCGGGTGGAACCGTGCGGTCATACACGTCACCCGCTATGAGCACTGCATCCACAGCCTGCTGTGAAGCAATATCAACTATCTGATCAAGCACATAGGCCTGATCTTCAAGTAACGATGCATTGTGAAGCTGACGCCCGAGGTGCCAGTCAGATGTGTGCAGGAATTTCATTTTGGAAACAAAATTGTGTCATACTAATTACTCTGATGATACTCGACCATCGCACATGAATAATATGAATAAAATGCTCAAATACACAGGGTTCGTACTCGCCGGGGTAATCGGCCTGTTGCTGGTAGCTGTCGTCATCTTAAAATTGATTCCAGACGATCAATACAAATCGTGGCTTACTTCTGCGGTTGAGTCTTCCACCGGGCGTGGCTTCGCCATAGAATCCCTGCAGCTGGACTTTGGCACCTCCCTGCGAATAGGTGCAGACACGATACAACTTGCAAATGCTGACTGGGCCGAAAAACCTGATATGCTTTCGGTTAACCGCCTTGAAGCCGAACTCCGGTTACTGCCGCTACTTTCAGGAAAGGCCGAAATTATCACCCGGCTTGATACGGCCGATTTAATTTCCCAGAGTAATGAAGACGGGGTTTCCAACTGGGACCTGAGCGCGGGCCTGCCGCCTGAGGAAGCTTCTGAAGAAGCTATGCAAGCCGATGCAGACGAACAACAAGGCTCCGGTCTGCCGCTGCGGCCGATTTTGCGCGAGTTGCGCATTGATAACCTCACCTTCAGCCTGATCGATAAAACGGATGACAGGTACAAAACCGCGGTTTTGAAACATCTGCTCATTGAAACTCCTGAATTGCAAACCCTTCTTTCGCTGGAGGCAGATGCAAACGGTATCCCAATTTCACTATCCGGAAATTTGGGCAACATTGATAGTGCGCTGGATCAAATCTCAACCCCGTTAACGATCAACGGGCAATTTGATGACAATGAACTCAGTATTTCGGGTGAATGGGGGCCGGTATTGCCCGCTACCAACTTGAATCTGCTGCTTGATATAAAGGTACCGTCCACTTCCAGCCTGGCGGCGATCGCAGGATATGACATCGAGGATATTGGAGAAATTGCCTTGTCTGCTCGTGCTCGCGCAAACGACGGCGTGTTCTCGATTGAAGATATCATCACCAAACTCGATGGCGAGTTAACCACCAGCTCAATCGACGGCGGGATTGAAAACCTGATGTTACTGGATGGCGTTGATATGGGCGTTACTTTATATACTGAAACCCTGGAACGACTGGTCGAAACATTTAATGTCGAGCTGCCCGTACCCCTACCGCCTGAAGTGCAGTTAAGTGCGCAAGTTCAGGGAAGTAAAAACGGGCTCGCTATCAATGATATAAATATCATCGCTCATGATGAAGGCGTAGAATTTGCGCTCACCGGTGCGGTCAATAATATCCTGAGCTCACGCCAGATCGATGGTGAATTCAACGCCACCGTGGACAGTCTATCGAGGCTCTCCAAATACGCAAATATGGAATTACCCGCGCTTGGCGCGATAAGCTTATCCGGTAACTTGCAATCCGCAGGCAAGGCGCTGAGCCTCAGAGCGCTGGATCTTGGTTTAACGGCCGACAACCTTAAGCTGAAGGTCGCGGGCGGTGTTGAGGATCTGCTCACCGTTGACGGGATCAATGCGCAGGTCGACGCCGATATCTCATCGCTTACAGAACAAAATATTTCTGAGCTCACAACCTTACTCAAATCATTTGGTGTGGAGCTTCCCGTTGAGATGTTACCGCAGAGCCTGAACCTGAGTACTGGCGTTCAGGGTAACCTGGAACAATTAGCGCTGACAGAAATTAACGCGGGGGTGCTGGATAAAGGCATCAAGATTTCATTGCTTGGCGCGGTCGAAAACGTTCTGGCCCCTGCCGGAATTACCGCTAATGTGAGGCTCAACAGTGATTCTGTTACAGCATTTTCCAAATACGCCGGAACTAAACTACCTGACCTGGGGCCGCTTGAAGCGACTGCAAACCTTGAATCAAGCGGCGAGAGTTATCGCCTGAAAAGCCTGCAGGCCAACCTGGCATCAGATGTCTTACAGGCGGACGTCAGCGCAAGCATTGCCGATCTGCTGGCCGTCAGCGGTATCAGTGCTGAAGTGACCGCCAACACCCCGACCCTGGCCTCCTTATCCGCTCTTGCGCAAACTGAATTGCCCGATACTGATCCGGTAAAAGTACACGCTATGCTTAATGGCGAGAGCATGGAGCAGGCCAAACTCGTGGTAAATGCGCAAAGCGCGGGGGCGCAGGTGACGGTCAACAGCCTGATTTCGCAGCTTACAGCGGCCGATCAAATACAGCTTGATGTATCGCTAATGGCGGACAAGCTGAGCGATTTCGACAAATTCGCCCAAATGGAGCTGCCCGATCAGGGCCCGCTGGACCTGAGTGCCTCTATAAATATTGAACCGGGCACCTATACGCTGAGTGCGTTAAAACTGCAGCTGAATGATCAGTCGGCAACCGGCGATCTCAGGCTACATCTCCCGGAAACGGATGACGAGCAGGGCATTACCCTGTTACACGGCCAGCTTGACATTGCTTATCTGGATTTATCGCCCTTTCTTCCAGGTGCCGAACAGGAAGACGAACTGACGGATACGGAGGTTACGCCCGAAACACCTGTTGAACCCGTTGAGGAGACAACAGAGGCTGTAGAAGCTGCTGAAGCGCCGAAAGAAGACATCACGACCCCTCTGGCAGAATCAGATCGCCTGCTCTCCAGCGAGCCCATACTTTTTGAGGTATTGCATGACTACGATATTGACCTTTCTGTAAACGGGGAAAAACTCAAACTGGATCATAGTGACTTGCTCGATGTACAACTGAAAGTCCTGCTCAAAGATGGCTTGCTGAGCGTCAAACCGGTTAAGGCGATTGGCAGTACCGGGGGAACCGTCGATGGAACAATAATAGTCGACGGGAGATCAACGCTGCCCGTTCTGGACGCAGACATCGTACTTGACTCCATCCCATCGCCAAACCTGGGCGGAACCTCTGATTTTCATCTGGGAATAGATGGTCAGGGCGAGTCGATTGCAGCATTGATGGCCAGCCTCAATGGCGAGATGGTCTTTGCAATTCGTGACGGTGTGATTCCAAAATCATTTGTTTCACGCTTCGGTAGTGGTTTAATGTCATCATCGGGCAGCAAAGAAACCACCAATCTTGAATGCCTGATCCTGCGCGTTGATGTGGTCGATGGTGTGGCTGATTTTAAAAACAAGCTTGCCGCTCAGCTAACCGAAGTCACCTGGCGAGGGGGTGGTACCATTGATTTTAATACTGAAAGGCTCAGCGCCGATATAGCACCTACGCCCAGGAAGGGTATTCCTGTCAGTATCGGGGGAGGCCTGGCCGGCCTGGTAAAGCTTGGCGGCACACTGAAGGCCCCGAAAATACTACCGGACTACTCGGATGCGGCCTTTAAATACGGCAAATACTCAGCTTATGTGGCCACCGGGGGTTTATCCCTGCTTGCCGAAATCATTGCGAATAAGATTAGCGCCAACAAGGACGTATGCGAACAAATTCTTGATGGCAGCGTTTTTGCCGCTGCTGACAAGGTTAAGAGAAAGAACCTGCCTAAATAGGTCTGGCACTCTTTATGCAACCGGGGCAACAGTTATACAACAAACTGTCAAAGGTGCTGCGTTTGTGCCGCACAAAAAGCCACACTTAATTTGAATAATGCCACTAATTAAACGAGTCGCGATTATTGTCGCCGTAATAGAGATTGCCTATCTGGCGGTTTTTAACATCGTTTTAAACGTGCCACTCACGCAGGACCTGATAAACCGCATCAAACCCGACAAATTTGCTGTCAGCTGGGACAAGGCATGGACACTTTATCCATTTCGCGTGCATGCAAGCGGTGTGGCGGCAAACGGCCAGGCGCGCAGCCAGCAATGGCAACTTCAGACGCCTGAAGCCAGTGCCTCCATCTCAATACTACCGCTTTTATTTAAGACCGTTTCACTAAACAGGGTTAAGGCCAAAGATGTAAATTACCGCCAGCGCCCAAGGCCTCGTGCTGATAAGGATTATTCTGAAACCCGTCAATATTTTCCGCCCATAGCGGACCGTGAACTTGAGCTTGACCCTCCCCAGCTTCCACCCAGAGTATCCGGCAAAAAAGGCTGGGCTATCGACATTCAGAACCTGTTTGCCAGTGGTGAACACTCGTTGTGGCTTTACCAGATCCAGGCCAGACTCAAAGGCGATGCAAAAGCAGATCTATCCGTGGTCACCCGAGGCGGCCCCTTGTCAATCAGTAACGGTGATGTAAATCTTGCGCTGGAATCGATTAAAATAAACAACAACCGTGAAGTATCTAAAAACGGGCACATCAAGGGAGCAGTGCAATTACTGCCTTTTATTGTTAAAGAAAATAAAGGGCTCAAGGCTCTGGCTTTCCTCGAGCTTGACGTCGAACTAAGCGCCTTAACCGAAAGCCTCAAATTTCTCAACGTTTACCTGGATGCATTTGAAAGCATGAAGCTGGGCGGAGCGGGCAAAATCGAGGGCCGCATCGTATTCAGCCAGGGCAATCTACTGCAACAAAGTAAAATTGACGTATTGGCCCATGCATTAAGCCTGAATCTGCTGGATTACCAGGTCGAGGGAGAGGGTAACATTCATATTGAGGTGCCGGAGACGGGGCCTGATGCAGCGAACCCGGAGGCCCATTTCGCCATCGCATTTAATTCGCTGGATGCCTTTTACGCCAGCAGCGAGGCCCCATTGCTCACCGGAAACGGCCTGGTATTCGACGGCGTTGGTACAAACAACATTATTCCACTGAACGGGGCACGGCCTGAAGCCCGCAGCCTGACACTTTCAATAGCCTCGCTAAAGGTTCCCGATTTAAACGCTTTCCAGCGCTTTTTACCGAAAAAATGGGCGTTCAAACTTCACGGAGGTGTAGGCGAACTGCGAGGGCAGGTTTCTGTCGATCATTCAAGCTTCGCATCCAGCATCAACTTGAGCTCAGATTCGGCTGATGTGGGCGTCAATGATTTTCGTTTTAGCAGCAACCTGGATATGAAACTGAAGCTAAACAGCCCCTCACTGGAAACAGGCCTGGTAGATATTTCTGGCTCATACCTGAAAATAAATGAAACACAAGTTTCTAATGACCAGGCGCAGTCCACACCCTGGCATGCCGCAATCAACCTGATAAAAGGAGTCATTCAACTCAATCTGGATGAAGCCGACGCGGGTGTAAGTGGCGCTAATCATGTTATCCAGGCCTTCCGGGAGCAGGAAATTGGTGCGCTGCTTGCGACCGCCGATGAAGAACTTGAAATCAGTGGAAGCATCTCTGATCTCAGGTGGCTCAATGTGCTACTTAAAAATTCCTATGACCTGGTCATCAACGGGAACGGTGAAATCACCTCGAACGTGGTGATAAAAAATGGCTGGCTGGAACCGGGAACCGAACTGACGATCACCCCGCAGGAAATATCGGTTGAAGTTCTTGATTACGTGGCGAATGGTGGCGGCGGCGTCAGCCTTAAAGTCACAAAAGGCGGTAAATTCCCTGATATGGCGTTGGCGATAAATGTTTATCAGGCGCAATTTCGCCGAAAACTCGAAGAGCAGGCCTTTGTTGAAGATGTGGATATTATGCTCCAGGCACAAGCCAGGGGCGTAAAACCGGGCGCTGAAAGCCAGGATATGACCCTGCACCTGCAAATACCCTCGGCGAAAATCAGGGACATGTCGGTATACAACCAGTATTTACCGGAAAATTCACCCCTGCGAATTACCGGCGGTGAGGCTGACCTGATCGTTGACATCGTTCTTGAAGCAGACAATGCGGATGGTTATGTTCGTCTCAATACCGATAACTTACGCGCTCACGTGGATGAACAGGATATCTCTGCGGAGCTTGGCGCTAAGATCAAACTGGCTGGCGGTCAACCCGGGGACATGAAGTTCGACATCTCCGGATCGGTGTTAAAGCTAGACGCCGTTAAAGTCATTGGCGAGTCTGCGTCCTTTCGGGATGAAGACTGGGCCGCCCAAATCCAGTTTAACAAAGCTCATGCCATGTGGAAAAAACCCATCCAGCTCGACATCGAGGCCGGCATTGAAATGACTGACTCAATACCGATCGTATCGATGATGGAAAATCAGAAGGGCAAGGAAACCTGGCTGACAAATGCCCTTACGATTGATGACGTGAAGGGTGATATAAACCTGCAAATTGCCAATGAGCAGATTGTTATACCCTATGCCTTTGCCGGCAGTGACAATATAGACGTGGGCGCCAAAGCAATTATTAACCGCGAAAATCGCAACGGTATGGTCTACGTCCGCTACAAAGCGCTCAAAGGCCTGCTAAAAATCAACGACGGCAAACGCAATATTGACATTCTCAAGGTCAAAGAGAAATTTGATGCCTATTCGACCGATGAGGTAATACAGGAAAAGGGATTATAGGAGCAGGGTCGAAAGTCCCGGCTCCTGTCCTGCTTAACTTTTCGCCACCTCGTGCATATGCACATCCCGCTGCGGATAGGGAATGGAAATACCATTTTTATCAAATACCACCTTGATTTGTTCCATCATGGCAAAACGAACATCCCAGTAATCATCTTTTTTAACCCAGGGCCGAACCACAAAATTGACACTGCTGTCCGCCAGCTCATTTACCGCGACCGTGGGTGCGGGCTCCTGCAGAATTCGTGTATCACCCGCCATGGTTGATTCAATTAACTGGCGTGCCTTCGCAATATCATCTTCATACGCAATACCGAATACCATGTCCACACGGCGCGTAGCTTCCGCTGAGTAATTGACAATGGTATCGTTGTAGATCAGCCGGTTTGGCAAAATAACCCGCTTGTTATCCGGTGTTAACAAGGTGGTATTGAACATACCCACATCCACCACGGAACCACTGGTACCGGCCGCTTCGACATAATGACCGAGTTTAAAGGGCTGAAACAGGGCCACCATAACCCCGGCCACAAAATTTGATAACGAGTCTTTTACTGCCAGACCAACCGCCAGGCCAATCGCACCCAGTGCCGCCAGTGCCGACGTGGTATCCACTCCAAGTTTATCCATAGCCGCAAATAGTGCAATGGCGATGAATGCATAATAAATTGTATTCTTCGACAGACGCACGAGCAGCTCATCCAGCCCTTTGTTTTGCATCCGTATCGCTAGCCGGTTACTAAGCCACCGGGCAACAATACGGCCGATAATAAAAACCAATAGCGCAATGGCCGCATTTATCGACCATGGCACCAGGTAATCTGCCCAAAGTGTCTGTATATCAATACTCATGATGATTCCTTGTTTGTGTTTAGTAATGTAGAAAACTTGTTATGGGTTAAAACCCGGTATCAGGTCTCAAATACGTCATTTTTGATGGTTTCTTCGATTGAATTTAGCTGCTCTTCATATTTCTCAAACTGCTCAGGGTTGAGTATCTCCTTGAACTGCTTAACATTTTTTCGTACTTCAGCTTTGAACTCAGCGCGGAATTGCTCAAAATCACTTTTATTTTCATCCAGATAACGATTCAATATCGCCCCGAGGTGCTCAAGCTTTTCACCCAGCAGCGGTTTAATGGCTTCAACCTGATCAGCGGAAAGCTGTAGTACTTCAATAAATTTTACCACCAGTTGATCACGGCCCCGGCGTATCGCCTCTTCATCCAGCCCGGATAAAAAATCCCTGTATTTTTCAACCTCATCACTTTCCATGATTTCATTCAGCTTTTCGCTTGATGCTTTACTGGCCGCATCATATTGTTCGCCCATTTTTTCCAGCCCGGCCAGTCCCTGATCAAGCGCAGAATCCAGTGAAGAAGACAATTCCTTACTTTTTGCTTCCAGCGCCGATTCAAGTTCCGGTTTCAGCGTTTCGTATTTTTCCCGGCTGATCTGCAATTGATTCTCCAGTTCTTTCATCAACTGCTCGACATCCAGTTCATCGGATTTTGATGTCAACGGCATAAGCATCAGCACTGATAACAGCGTGAGTGGTATCGATCGTAGTATTTTGTTCATTATTTAATGTATCTCTAAAGTGACTGTTTATGTCGACGTTCCCGTGAAGTGAGTGCTCGCGAAGGCGGGGAACCAAAGGGGTGTGGATTATTCGTAAAGCTCTAAATCTGCCGCAATATACGCAGCTCATCCAGCAAATCAAATACCAATGCCAGGCCAACAGGTGTCAGCTCAAATTCATGCATGAGGCGGTCAGCCCGGGTCAGGCGGGATAAATCTTCCGGGTGAAATAGCAAACCCGAACTGGTATCACTCACAGGATGCAAAACCTCACTCTCGACCAGTTCAATAATAATCGTTTCTTCGACCCGCGTACAGACGCTCAGCTGAGATAAAGACAGACAATGCACATCTACCTGCTCGGCGTTATAAAACTTTTTCGTACTCATAAACTCAACCACCCGCCTTGATTTTTACGTTGAGGTTCGCTCGCAAATCGGAACCTGAAGCCACCTTCAGTGCCTCGTACACCGCCTTCTCATCTTCAGAAATATCTTCTGGAACCACTATTTTAAGCGTCACCAGCAAATTCCCCGGGATCTTTGCCGGAATGCCCTTGCCTTTGAGGCGTAGCTGCTTGCCACTGCTTGAGCCGGCTGACAGCGTCAGGTTGGCGCTTTTTCCATCAGGCAACGGCACCGCCACCTTTGCGCCCAGCGCCGCTTCCCACGGAGCAATGGGCAGTTCAAGGCTGATGTCCTTTCCTTCAACCTTGAACACCGGGTGAGGCGCGAAATTCACCTCCAGGAAAAGATCTCCGCGAGAACCGCCGCCCATAGCGGATGCACCCTGCCCTTTGAGGCGCATGGTCTGGCCCTGGGTAATCCCCCTGGGAATTTTTACGTTGAGCGTACGCTGTTTATTAACCACCTGTCCGTTTTCGGTAAGCACCGGTTCGCCCAGCGATAGCTGACGACGGGTTCCGTGAAACGCATCTGCCAGATCAATTTGCACACTGGCGTGCTGGTCCTGACCCCCGGCCTGGCCCGGTGATTCGTAGTGTCCACTTCGTCCACCCGTTCCTGCATAAGCACCCCGGCCAAACAGGGATTCAAAGAACTCACTCACATCCGGGCCACCAGCCTGACCGGTTGCAGAAGAATAGTGGTAGGTTCCGCCATCCCGGCCAAAACCGGCTTGCCCAAACCCCGGGTGCGACTGTTCCCAGCCGGGTGGTGTGTGAAAATCCTGTCCTGCCTGCCAGTTGGCGCCTAATTCATCATAGGATGCGCGTTTTTCTTCATCCTTAAGCACATTGTAGGCTTCGGACACGTCTTTAAATCGGGCCTCGGCATCCGGTTCCTTGCTGACATCAGGATGGTATTTTCGCGCCAGCTTGCGATAGGCCTTCTTTATAAAAGCTTTATCTGCACTGCGTTCGACACCCAGTATTTTGTAATAATCTTTATATTCCATGTTCTGAATTTAGCTCAATTAGTAGACCTAAGATGCCACCGATCACCGCAAATTCAAGCACTTGATTATTCAGGTTCAGTTGTCGTTTTCATCCCACTCGCGAGCCAGGCCTCTGGCCATCCTGTCCAGCCCGCTGCGCAGCCCGTTCCAGGCCTTTTCCAGCTCTTCTTTAAGCGGTTGCCAGTCAGAATGCTCAGACTCCCGCAAGGTCTGTAACAGCGCCTTGGTGTCGTCACGCTGCTGTCGCAATGCCTGAATCTGAACATACATCTGACTGCCCGTTTCAATATTGGCATTTTTCATACGTGATTCCAACTCACGAATTTCATTCCACCAGTCACTCAGTCGTTGTTCGAGTTCGGCTATGTATGCCTTTTTAATTTCACCCATAATCTACCTCCATTGTTGCTCAATATTAATAGTCAGTCACGCACCCGAACCGCCAGAACATCACACTGGGCAAGGTGCAATACACCATTTGCAGTCGACCCGAGTAACAGGCCAAGGCCATGTCGCCCGTGACTTCCGAGC
>JAAELZ010000429.1 GCA_024226105.1 Pseudomonadota bacterium
ATGGGTGCAGGCGCATCAAACAGCGCCCTGCGGTTAACTTCGGCCAGGGTGCTCGCAATGTCTCTTGACTGCTCAAACACGACCGGCGCGCCTTTGCCGAACACGGTTGTCAGTGTTGGCAAGTCCAAAGTCGAGGCGATACGTAGTGCCAGTTCGAATAGATGGGCTTTTTCATAGCAGAATTGACAAAGGATGGCCCGTTGTTGCAGCGGCAGTTGGCCTGCGATCAGCGCGGCATCGCCAGGAGATGAATGGTTGAGACCGGAGAGCGCAGCCTCGTCAATTGGACAGGGTGCTTCGTTTAGATCAATTTGTTTAAGTGCTGACATCGTAGAGCTCCTTACCCCAGGAAAGCCAGCTTTGGTTATTTTGATGAAGAAACGTTTAACCCATCAGTCAGGTTGAAATCACAACAACCGGTTAACGGGAACTTCACAATTTTAGAGATACATGGGCACAGGTTGAGCCTCTCATCATTAGCTCCAGAGCTATGGTCAAATCTGGTGTATCAGCCTCTGATCAAGCGGCGGCCTGATTGGTTTGTGTCACTTCAATTCCATCTTTGAATTTGACCCCGGTTATCACCTTGGCTAGGAAGTCAAAGCCGCGTAATCGTCTCCATTTCTTTTCGGCGCACTGGCCCAGTTTGAACATCATGTGCAACATTCCATCTCGCGAAAGGCAGCCCTTTGAGCGTTTGGTGCGGTGCCGGATGGTTGCGAAAGTTGATTCAATCGGATTGCTGGTGCGGATGGACTGCCAATGCTGTGCCGGGAAATCATAAAAAGCCATCAGTTCCTCGCGATCCTTTTGCAGACACAGGGCAGCCTTTGGGTATTTAGGCTCGTACATTTCAATGAATAGGTCAAAGGCCTGTTCCGCATCTTCCTTGGTTTCTGCCTGCCAGATACTGTGCAACGATTGTTTTGCCTTTGGCTGGGATGATTTGGGAAGGCAGTTGAGCACGTTCATCGTCTTGTGCATCCAGCAGCGTTGCTGGCGTGTTTGGGGATACACCTCCTCAAGGGCCGCCCAAAAACCCATGGCACCATCACCAATCGCCAGTTCCGGTCCATTCATGCCGCGAGATTTCAGCTTCAACAAAACCTCCCGCCAGCTTTGTGTGGACTCGCGCACACCATCTTCAATCGCCAGAAACCGCTTTTGGCCCCGCTCATTCACCCCGATTATCACCAGAGCGCACAGCTTTTCTTGCTCTCCCCGCAGTCCGCTGTAAACACCGTCCGCCCATACATAGACCCAACGGTCCTTATCCAGGCGCTCATCACACCAACTGTGGTATTGCTGCGCCCATGCCTGTTTCAAGCGCGATAGCGTGCTGGCTGACAAACCCTCCGCTTGTGGACCGACCAACACTTTCAGCGCCTCAGCCATCTCGCCGCTCGATACGCCCTTGAGATAAAGCCACGGCAACGCCGCCTCCAGCGATTTCGTCTTGCGCACATAGGGCGGCACCAGTGCCGATGAGAACGTCACAGGTTTGCCGGTTCTCGAGCGCACCTTCGGGATCTTCACCGTCACCGGTCCAATGCCCGTTTGCAACTCCCGCTCCGGCAAATAGCCATTGCGAACGACACCGGCTTTGCCATCTTCGGTGCGGCACGCCGAATACTGGCTCAGCAACTCCTGAACTTCGGCTTCCACTGCCTGCATGATCAACTGCCGCGCTCCCGATTGCAGCAAAGCCGACAACGGATCGCAAATCTCCTCTCGACCCGCAAACTCAACAACGTTATTCTTCTCCATGGTGGCGTATCTCCTATGGTTGGTTTGATGCTTTGCAACAACAACTCAACCAGATACGCCGCTTCTCCTCAAATGCCCAAACACCAGATTCGGTTATAGCTCCTTTGACTCACCATGTACCCAAACCGTCAGGTCAATTCAATCGTTCCAGTATATTACGATTTTTGTGTTTATTTAACTCTTGGAAACCACAGGGG
>JAAELZ010000430.1 GCA_024226105.1 Pseudomonadota bacterium
GAGGGTTTAAAGCCCCTGTTGCCGGGCGTGATTACCTTTGGTGCCGGGCACTTTTATGTTTCTCAATCAGATAAAGGCGGGCTGGTATTTGGCGGTGACCTGGATGGTTATAACACCTATGCCCAGCGCGGCAACATGCCCGTGGTAGAGGATGTGTGTGAGGGTGGTATGGCCATTATGCCCATGATAGGCAGAAATCGTTTATTGCGCATGTGGGGAGGGTTAATGGATATGTCGATGGATGGTTCGCCTTTTATCGACAGGACGGATATACAGGCTTTGTATTTTAATGGCGGCTGGTGTTATGGGGGCTTTAAGGCAACCCCTGCAAGCGGCCTGTGTTATGCGCATTTACTGGCCACCGATACGCCGCACGAAGTGGCCGGGGCTTATCGTCTGGATCGCTTCAAGCTGGGGGCCATGATCGATGAAAAAGGTGTGGGCGCGCAGCCTAATCTGCACTAATGAGAGGCCGGGAAATTGATCATTAATCACCCCCTGCTGGGGCCAAGAGATTCAGCGGAATTTGTCTACCTGGGAGATGCCAACTTAATGAATCGCCCGAAGTGGCAGGGCAAAGACGCCTCTCAGGAAAACATTGATGAAGCGCTGGATCGATTTCACGATTACCTGTATTTGCGTGATAACCCGGCCGGGGTGCACAGGGAATTGTGGTATCACGAGCAGGGAGATCGCTCCTGGCTGGTGGTCACGCGCAATACAATCAGCCATGAAATACTGGATGTAAGCCTGGCAAACGTGGCGGGAGATTTAAAATGAGCCAGACGAATCGTATTTCCGGGGGGCTGACAGAGCGCAATACGCCGCTGACGTTTGAATTTAACGGGCAAGCGTTCCAGGCGTATAAAGGCGATACACTCGCATCCGCTTTGCTGGCCAATGGCGTACGCCTGGTTGGGCGCTCGTTTAAGTATCATCGCCCACGCGGTATATTCAGTGCCGGCTCAGAAGAACCCAATGCCCTGGTGCAGTTACGCAAAGGTGCCTGGAATGAGCCGAATACGCGCGCGACGACGGTCGAGGTATTTAACGGGCTGGTGGCAAGTAGCCAGAATCATCGTGGATCGCTGAAATACGATTTAATGGCGATCAATGATTTTTTTGCGCCCTTTTTGACCGCCGGTTTTTATTACAAAACCTTTATGTGGCCTAAAGCCTTCTGGGAAAAGCTATACGAGCCCATGATTCGTGCTTCAGCGGGCCTGGGAAAACTCTCAGCTGAGCCCGACCCGGATTGTTATGACAAAGGTTTTTTGCATTGCGACATATTAATCATCGGTGCGGGCCCAGCCGGCCTTGCGGCCGCACTGGCCGCAGGCCGGGCCGGGGCGCGCGTGATTATTGCGGATGAAGATTTTCTGCCCGGCGGGCGTTTAAACAGTGAGACCTTCGAGGTGGACGGTTTGCCCGGCATCGAATGGGCAGCACAAGCGGCTCGGGAATTGAACCAGTTGGAGAACGTTGAGCTGATGTCACGTACAACGGTTCAGGGTGCTTTCGATCACGGTATATACAGCTTGCTGGAGCGCAAAACGGATCATCTTGCAGACAGTTGTGGCAAACCGCGTCAAATATTATGGCGGGTTTATTCAAAGCGTGCAATCCTGTGCGCGGGTTCGACTGAGCGCTCTATTGCCTTTACAAACAACGATCGTCCCGGGGTGATGCTGGCTGGTGCGGTGCGCAGTTACGTGAATCGCTGGGGGGTATCGCCGGGCAAAAAGGTCGCGCTTTTTAGCAATAATGATGACGGCTGGCGAACTGCTTTTGACTTGCTGGATAAAGGCGTTGAAGTTTCGGCCATTATAGATTCGCGCCCGTCGGTTGCACTAAAAGCACCTGACGGAGTGCCGGTATTCTGCAATGATAATGTGATCAATACCAGGGGGCGCCACGGTATTAAATCACTCACGCTGTCGAACGGGACAGAAATCCAGACGGATTGCCTGGCGGTCTCGGGTGGCTGGAATCCCAATGTACATTTAAGCTGCCATCATCGGGGCTTTCCCGGGTGGAATGAGGAAATCCATGCCTTTGTGCCCGCAGGGGAATTGCCCCCCGGCATGAGCGTGGCAGGCGCAGCCAGTGGTGATTTCGGGCTGGGAGCGGTACTTAAATCGGGTTTTGAATGCGCAAAAACTGTTCTGGAAGAACTGGGTTTTTCAACACTCAAGGAACAGGCGCCGGCCGCTGAAAATGAATCTAGTCAGAACTCCGCATTCTGGCACGTAAAAGGAAACAAAGGGCGTGCCTGGCTGGATCAGCAGAACGATGTCACCAGCAAGGATGTTATTCTGGCGCAGCAGGAAGGGTTCCGTTCGGTAGAGCACGTAAAACGTTACACTACCCTGGGCATGGCAACCGATCAGGGAAAAAATGCCAATATACTCGCGCTGGCGGTGATGGCTGATTTTAGTAATAAAGCCATTAAAGACGTAGGCACGACCATTTTCCGGCCCCCCTATACTCCCGTTGCGATCGGTGCTTTGGCAGGGCGTTCGCGCGGGAAGGATTTTCGCCCCACCCGGTTAACCCCCAGCCATAAATGGGCACAGGATAAAGGTGCGGTGTTTGTTGAAACCGGGGCCTGGATGCGTGCGCAGTGGTTTCCGCAGGCCGGAGAATCGCACTGGCGGGAAAGCGTTGATCGTGAGGTTTTGCAAACCCGGTTATCAGTCGGAATTTGTGATGTGACCACCCTGGGTAAAATAGATATTCAGGGAAGGGATGCAGGAGAATTTCTGAACCGGGTGTATTGCAATACATTTTCGACTTTAAAAGTCGGCCGGGTGCGCTATGGGCTCATGTTGCGCGAAGATGGTATGGTAATGGATGATGGCACTACCGCGAGGCTGGCGGAAAATCATTTTGTAATGACGACGACCACCGCAAATGCTGTCAGTGTGTTGCGACACATGGAGTTTTGTCGTCAATGCCTCTGGCCGAAAATGGATGTACACCTTATTTCGGCAACGGAACAGTTTGCGCAGTACTCCGTTGCAGGACCGAATGCACGCAAACTTCTACAGGAAATTGTCGACCCTGAATTTGATATTTCAAATGAGGCGCTCCCGTACATGGCCTGTACAGAGATCAATGTTTGTGGCGGCACGCCTGCGAGATTATTCCGCATCTCGTTTTCCGGAGAACTCGCCTATGAAATTGCTGTGCCCACACGCTACGGAAATGCCCTGATGGAGGTACTGATGCAAGCGGGCGAGCCATGGGGGGTGGTAGCATATGGAACCGAAGCGCTTTCTGTGTTGAGGATCGAAAAGGGCCATGCCGCAGGCAATGAATTGAACGGGCAGACTACGGCACAGGATTTAGGCCTGGGGCGAATGGTGTCTATGAAAAAGGAATGTATCGGCAATACCCTGTCACTGCGGGAAAAACTCAATAGTGAAGATGGGCTGCGGCTCATGGGGTTTAAACCGGTAAACCCCGAAGACAAAATAAAAGTGGGTTCTCATTTTTTAGAGAAAGGCAAACAGGCGACGCTGGAAAATGATCTGGGCTGGGTGACTTCAGGTGCCTATTCGCCTAATCTGGGCTGTTCTATTGGCCTGGGTTTTATCAAACGCGGGCACGAACTTAAGGGAGAGTATGTTCGTGCCGTTGATTTATTGAGCGGGGCAGATGTTGAAGTTGAAATAGTCTCTCCGCATTTTGTTGACCCGCAAGGAGAACGTTTACGTGTCTAATTATTCACTCACAGCCGAATCGGCCCTGGCGGGCTATTCACAGAGCTTTGACGGCGTCAAATTATATGAAGTGGCCGCGCGTGCTGCGGTTTCGATGGCCATACCGCGGGCGGGAGAGCAGGCGTTAGAGACGCAAATAGAGGATGTTTTTGGAGTGGCGATGCCGGGCATCGGGGAGCTTGCCCGGTCTGATATTGCAAATACGCAAATATTGAGGCTTCAGGATGAATTGTGTTTTGTATTGTTCGATTATTCGGGTGATCGAGCGGTGCAAGAATTTGAACAGAAAGTAAGCGGCGCTTATGTAAGCGACCAGTCGGATAGCTGGGTTCAGCTTCGGTTGTCCGGC
>JAAELZ010000431.1 GCA_024226105.1 Pseudomonadota bacterium
CTGAAGGAAAAAAGGGGGAGACGTGGAAGCCGTTCAAAGAATCCCCTGACGCATATTCAGTTGCGCGATTCTAACTAACAATGGCGCCGGGGCTCTATGGCTCCTCCATTCCCGGAAATATCAGCCCGGAGAATTGATGAAATATCCGGGCTGCCCGGCCCGGATCATTGCGGGGAGCATAGCGACGTGGCAATCCAGATGTTACTGAAACACAGGAGCCCAAAACTTGAGTAAACATGCCGGAATGTGAAATATTCCTTTCACTAAGCCAAGAGACTATTTGGATATTTAGATTACCGCAGTTTGCATGATGACATTGCTAGTTGTGATGCGCCCTGTCCTGGAACCTTTCGACCTCATACCCCCGCGCCACCAGCATTGCCAGCACACTGTCATCTCCCACCAGGTGCAACACCCCCACCAGCACGTATTCAATTTGTTCATCTTCCAGCATGCGTTCAATTTCCGGCAACCAGGCGCGGTTACGGTTTACCAATACGGCCTGATAGGCCTCAGGAAAGGCACGGAAATCTTTCAAACCTATGTCTTCCAGGGTTTGCGTATCACCTCGACGCCAGGCTGATTTAAGCGTGGAAAACTCCTCTACAAGATTCTCCAGTTCATCGATTGTTTGCAATACAAGCTCATCCTCCTTGCCTTCACCCAAACTCGTCAGAAAATCGATCTGTTGCTCGATAGTTTCCAGCGCGGCCGTTTGTTTCTGATCCTTTAATGCGCGTGAATTGAAAAACTGATCGACGCCCGTTCCCTGTATGCCATGCCGACTCAACTCGTTGACGGTGAGGATCGTCACCAGCAACCCGACTTTAAATGCCACCATGCTTTCCAGCGGCAGGCCTCGTTTTGCCAAAAATACCTGCAGCTTTCTGAGAGTCGCGGGTTGCAGATGGCTCAGCAGGGTACTGCCATCACGATAAAGCGCTTTTTCCAGCAATCTCTGCTGAAATTCAGTTGATGCCGCCTGCGCGATATCAACTTCAAATATGAGTTTTTCTGCCGCGTCGTAGGCTCGCTCAAATTCGACCGGCAAAGGGTAGTCCTGCTCCTGCAGAATATGGATGGTTCCGCCAATATACAATTCAAAATCGCCTTTACTGACCTTCCAGATGGGTGCTTCTGCACTGGCGCCCGAAGGCATCAGGACAAGGAGCAAAACAATAATCCGGCCAAAATACTTCATATATACAATCTGTTAATACAGGAGGCCTGCTAGTGTAACGCATGTTCTGGCACAATGCTTTTTCAAGAAACCCGGCTCCTGATCAAACAAAACGGTCGCCTTTTTTATGGGTATGCAACACGCCATCAGGCTTGTGTTTGGCCAGAAAGCATTATCACACCCTACAGTAAGGCCGCTGTGCTTTCGTTAACCTCGGTAATTAGCCAGTTGCGCAGGCTTTCGGCCGCCGGGCCAAGCTCATTGTTTTTTGGCGCCAGAATGTAAAACGGGTTTTTGGTTGTAAGAACTTCGGGCAATGCCTGGACTAACCGGCCCTGGGTTAGAAGTGGTTCGACGATGTGTAACCAGCCCAGCGCGATACCCTGGCCCTCCAGCGCGGCCTGTAGTACAACAGAATAGTCGTTAAAGCTGAATTGCTCGCCCCCGGGTTTCATTTCTACACCATGGTGCTTTAGCC
This sequence comes from Pseudomonadota bacterium, assembly GCA_024226105.1. Taxonomy (GTDB): domain Bacteria; phylum Pseudomonadota; class Gammaproteobacteria; order Arenicellales; family Poriferihabitantaceae; genus JAAELZ01. The sequence goes on from JAAELZ010000431.1 coordinate 1,659, forward strand.
ATCCTTCCCAGTCCTGGCGTTGCGTATAGTTTGCCTCGAGATGTAATAGAGTCTGGCTTAGCAGGTCAGATGGCGTTGAAATCGCACCAGCGTGCTGTAGATAGGACCCTGAACACACCGCAATCACCGATTCATCGGTAAAATGCCAGCGCTCGTAACCCGGCCACTCACCCCCTCCCAGGGGAATGCGCAAATCAATTTCCTCATGCTCAAAAACCGCGTCCGTTTCAGTGGTTAAACAGCGCAAATTGACAGCTGGATAATCCTGTTTAAATCGCGCAATACGCGGCATCAACCAGTGCGTCGCAAATGCAGTGGAAACCGAAAGCGTGACATCCTTTTGCCGCTGGCTGTGCTTTAGCGCATCGGCAGCCCGGTAAATTTCATCCAGTGCCGTCGAAACCTGGTGAAAAAAAGTTTTCCCGGCCCGGCTCAACGCTACCCCTCGATGCAATCGATCGAACAGGCGTACGTCCAGCTGACGCTCCAGATTTTTTATTGCGTGACTCACCGCAGGCTGGCTCACGCCCAGCTCTTCTGCGGCGCGGGAGAAACTCAAGCAGCGCCCGGCACTTTCAAATATCAGCAACAGGTTGGCAGAAGAAACTATATTCCGTCTATTTGGCATGAGCGCAGTTTATGCCATATATGAATTTTTATCCAGATCACAAATGCCTGTTGGCCTGCTACACTATGATGCAATCATCGATAGCTCAACAATCGTCCCATTAGGTTGATACATATGAATGCACGATCTTCACGAAAAGCACGTCAGGATAAACGTAGCCGGCGCCGCCTGCAGTCTGCGCCACAGGCACCCGCGTACATCACGCGACAAATACCCTGTTATGAATTGTTATCAGAGGAAAGCCTGTTACAAATTGAACAAACTGCTGAACGCATACTGGCCGATGTTGGCATCGAGTTTCGCGGTGACGAGGAGGCGATTCGCCTTTGTGCGAAAGCCGGGGCGGATGTTGACGGCGAACGGGTGCGATTTGAGCCCGGGCTGTTACGCCAGGCACTCAAAACTGCACCGGCTGAATTCACCCAACACGCGCGCAACCCGGCCCATTCGGTGCAGATTGGTGGCAACAATGTGGTAATGGCGCCTTCCTACGGCTCACCTTTTGTTATGGACCTGGACAAAGGCCGACGTTACGGCACCCTGGAGGATTTTCAGAATTTCGTGAAACTGGCCTATGTCTCCCCCTGGTTACACCATTCCGGGGGGACAGTGTGCGAACCCGTGGATGCGCCGGTCAATAAACGCCACCTCGATATGATCTACACGCATATGCGCTATTCTGACAAAGCCTTCCTGGGTTCGGTCACAACACCCGAGAGGGCTGAAGATTCGATTGAAATGTGCCGGGTGCTTTACGGAAGCGAACGAATGGAGAAGGATTGCGTGATCATGGGCAACGTCAATGTGAATTCCCCGCTGATATGGGATGGAGATGCTACGAAGGTCATCCGATCTTATGCCCGCGCGAATCAGGGGTCTGTTATCGTGCCGTTTATTCTTGGCGGTGCAATGGGGCCCGTCACCAATGCCGGCGCAATTGCCCAGGCATTAGCTGAAACCATGGTAGGCTGTGCGCTCACCCAGCTGGAACGCCCCGGTGCGCCGGTTGTTTTCGGAAATTTCCTGTCTTCAACCTCTTTGCGATCCGGCTCCCCGACTTTCGGTACCCCCGAACCGGCACTGGGCTCGCTAGTGATCGGCCAGCTGGCGAGACGCCTCCGGCTGCCGCTACGTTGCTCCGGTTCCTTCACCACCTCCAAATTGCCCGATGCACAGTCTGCTCGTGAGAGCACGATGTCTATGCTGGCAGCGGTTCAATGCGGCGCCAATTTTATTTTGCACTCTGCCGGCTTTTTAGATAGCCTGTTGTCCATGAGCTATGAGAAATTTGTCATGGATAGCGATTTTTGTGGCGCCATGCATACCTATCTGGCGGGCGTACCGGTGGATACCAATACGCTTGCGCTGGGCGCATTCCATGAAGTCGGACCCGGACAGCATTTTTTCGGTTGCGCACATACCCTGGAGAACTATGAAACCGCTTTCTGGGAGTCGGAGCTTTCCGACAACAATTCCTTTGAACAATGGTCTGACAACGGGTCAGAAGACTGCATGGTTCGCGCTAACAGGCGCTGGAAAAAACTGCTTGCAGAATACGAGGCACCATCGCTGGACCCGTCTGTAGATGAGGCTCTACTCGCCTTTGTCAATAACAAAAAAGCCGCATCAGAAGATGCGTGGTATTAACACTATGAAAATAACCAATATTAAAGTCACACACGTAAATGTACCCTTTGATGCCCCGTTCTGGTGGACGGCCGGTTTATATGCCGGCGCATCAAAATCAATCATCGAAGTTGAAACCGATGAAGGTATAACCGGCCTTGGTGAGGCGCCCTGGTGGCATTTTGGCGAAACCATCAAGCAGGAAATAGCCCCTGCCCTGATCGGAGCTGATCCACTGGATCTGGCTGATTGTGAGGCCCGTTGTGTACCCCCCTGGCAGATTACCGCTAACACAGGCGAAAATGCGGCATCGGTCGCCTTCGGGGCGGTTGAGCTGGCACTATGGGACATTCGTGGCAAAGTTTTTGATATGCCGCTGTACAAACTACTGGGGGGGGCAGTACGCAAAGATATTCCTTTCACCGAGTATTTTGGATTCCGCCCTGAGAACGAGGGCGCGGGGGGCGAAATGACCCCGGAGGCTGTGGTGGATTACTGTCTGAAAATGCGCGAATTACACGGCTCCACTTACTTTGAAGGGAAATTGATCCTGGGGGATCCGCAGCTGGAGATTCGTACTGTCAGGATGTTAAGAGAGGCGCTTGGCAATGAGGTTATGCTGCGCCTGGATTCGAATATGCAGTGGTCTTTAAGTACCGCACGCCACGTTCTCCGGGAAATTGAACCCTACAATATTCGAAACTACGAAGATCCGGTGGCTACATTTGAAGAAATGGCCGCACTGCGCCAGCATTCATCAATCCCATTTTCTACGCATATACCGGATTTGAGGCGTGCACTGGATCTGGGCGCGCCGGACTATTTTGTGTGCAACTTTGCGGCCCTGGGCGGTCTTTCCAGAAGCCTGAAATTCATCGCCGCCTGTGAGGCCGTAGGCAAAGGGTTCTGGTGCTATTCCAATGATCTGGGCATTATGACTGCCGCCTATCTGCATGTGGTGGCCGCTACGCCCTGGATCACTGAGCCTTCACAGTCCCTGTTTCGCTGGCAAATCGGGGATGTGATTGAGGATGGCCCCTTCCGTCAAACAGACAACTACGTTCGAGTTCCCGAAGGTGCCGGCCTGGGGGTGAATCTGGATTCAGAATCCATGTCTCACTGGAGCCGTCACTTCCAGGAACATGGCCCGATGAATCACTTTCTTGATCCGGACAGGCCCGGTCGCTATCGCCGCTTACCACTTAACTAACACTGCCCGACAATGGCTCGAAAAACATGACTTCCAAAGACCCCCTTTTACAGCCCTACCAGCTCAAACATTTGACGCTCAAAAACCGCATCATGATCACCTCTCATGAGCCTGCTTACCCGGAAAATGGTATGCCCACAGAACGTTACCGTGCCTACCATGAGGAGCGCGCCAGGGCCGGGGTGGCCCTGACCATGACCGCCGGCTCCGCCACTGTCTCAAGAGACAGCGCACCGGTATTCAACAATATACTCGCCTACAAAGACGAGGTGGTGCCGTGGATGAAAAACGTAGTTGATGCCTGTCATGAACATGGCACGGCAGTCATGATTCAGTTGACGCACCTGGGTCGCCGTACCGGCTGGTCGAAGGGTGACTGGTTGCCGGTGGTATCCCCCTCACATAACCGCGAGGCGTCGCATCGCGCCTTTCCCAAGAAGATGGAAGATTGGGATATCGCACGCATTATCACCGACTATGCTGACGCAGCCGAACGCATGAAGGCTGCCGGCCTTGACGGCATTGAGCTTGAGGCCTACGGGCACCTGATGGACCAGTTCTGGTCACCGCTGACCAACACCCTGGATGCACCCTATGGCGGAAACCTGGATAACCGCTTGCGCTTTTGTATGGAAGTTTTGAGCGCCATTCGCAAACGCGTTGGTGATCAGTTTATTGTTGGCGTTCGCTACACCGCCGATGAAGTCACCAAAGGCGGTATCACTTATGACGAAGGCATCGAAATATCGAAACGCCTGAAAGCCACCGGCCAGGTTGATTTTCTCAATGTAATTCGTGGCCGAATCGATACCGACCCGGGTTTGACCGATGTAATACCCGTAATGGGAATGCAGAGCTCTCCACATCTGGATTTTGCCGGTGAGGTGCGTGCGGCCACAAATTTTCCCACTTTCCACGCCGCCAAAATTGCGGATGTAGCCACGGCTCGCCACGCGATTGCGAACGGCAAGCTTGATATGGTTGGCATGACACGCGCGCACATGACCGACCCGCATATCGTTAAAAAGATCGCCCAGGGGCGTGAAGAAGATATTCGCCCATGCGTTGGGGCAACCTACTGCCTGGACCGGATTTATCAGGGCGGTGATTCTTTTTGCATCCACAACGCTGCTACCGGGCGTGAATTGAGTATGCCGCATGATATTCCCGAATCCGAAAACCCGGGGAAAGCGGTGGTGGTCGGTGCCGGCCCGGGCGGACTGGAAGCCGCACGCGTTCTGGCCGAACGGGGTCACAGAGTCGTCGTGTTTGAAGCGGCGCCTGACGCGGGCGGCCAAATTCGATTAACCGCGCAAAACCCGCGCCGGCGGGAAATGATTTCCATCATCGAATGGCGTCTGGCGCAATGCGCCAGACATAATGTTGAATTTCGTTTCAACAGCTATGCGGAAGCTGAGGATATCCTTGCGGAAAATCCCGACGTCGTCATCATCGCGACGGGGGGTCTGCCCCATACGGAGGTACTTGAGGCTAACAACGAGTTGCTGGTTTCGACCTGGGACATTATTGCCGGAGATGTACAACCCGGCAAAAAGGTACTGTTGTTTGACGATGCCGGTGATCATGCTGCCATGCAGGCTGCTGAGGTTATCGCGGAGTCGGGCGCGCAACTTGAAATCATGACCCCGGACCGATCTTTTGCGCCCGAGGTCATGGCCATGAACCTGGTGCCCTATATGCGCACGCTGCAACAAAAGGACGTCACCTTTACCGTAACCTATCGCCTAAAAAGCCTGGAGCGTGAAGGTGATAAGCTGCATGCCCTGGTCGGCAGTGATTATGGTGATGTTGTCAAAGAGCGTTATGTGGATCAGGTTGTCATCAACCACGGCACGATTCCACTGGATGACGTCTATTTTGAGCTCAAGCCAGTCAGCTCTAATCTCGGCGAGGTTGAGCAGGCCGATTTGCTTGCGGGCAGGCCGCAACAACTGCTTAAGAACCCGAACGGTAAGTTCCAGTTATTTCGCATTGGCGACGCCGTTTCGGCACGAAACACCCACGCCGCGATTTACGATGCGCTGAGGTTATGTAAAGACCTTTAGTCAAAGCACGGACAGGAACATTTTGACGCTGATGCTAAACACCAGTACGCCAAATATTTTTTTTAGTATCGGAACCGGTAACTTGTATGCAAACCCCACCCCGAGAGGCGCGGTAAAAAAACTTACCAGTGACACACACAAAACGGCCGGCAAATACACAAAACCGAAGGTCAGGTTTGCAGTGTCCGTATTGCCCCAGCCGCTAATCACATAACCCAGCGTACCCGCCAGCGCAATAGGCAGGCCGACTGCGGCAGAAGTGCCAATCGCCTTTTTAATTTCAACGCCACGGCCTGCAAGATAGGGGACAGTAAGCGAACCCCCGCCGATGGATACCAGGGCCGATATCCAGCCGATGCCCGCACCCGCCGAAAGCAGGGCAACGTTAGCGGGCAGCCTTGCCTCCGGGTGTGGCGGTGTATTACGAAACATTTGCACCGCCACGTAAAACATAAACAGGGAGAAAAAACCCGCCAGAACAAGTGTATCGAACCAGATTGTGGTCAGGGCACCCAAAAAGGTTCCGGCCAGTACTCCGGGAGCCATGCTTTTCACCAGCGTCCACGATACACCGCTTTTTGCATGGTGTGCACGCAGGCTTGAAAACGAAGTGGCAATAATCGATGCCATTGACGTGCCCAGTGCCAAATGAACAACCTGAGTATCAGGCACCCCTTTGGCTAAAAATAGTGCGGTAAAAACCGGCACCATAATGCCGCCGCCGCCAATACCCAACAGCCCCGCCGCGATGCCCACCACGGCGCCCAGGGTGATTAGCATAAAAAACATGGAAACATCAAACATGACGTTTATTCTCGACTATCAAAGGCCTGATTGTATGTCGTAATCGCCGGCCTTGCTATTAAGGATCTCTGTAAGGCCGTACGATATCCGCAATACTTGAATTTCCCTCTTAATTATGTGGCGCTCAAACGTATGCTCGCGTCGCGAGTACGCTCCCGCAACCCGGCTCAACAACAGATACTTGGCTTTCTTCTACACATCCTTTCACCTATGCCCGATACACACCGTAAACGCCGCTCCCGCCGCTCTGGCGGGGCTCGCGAAACTGCATCCAGAAAACCTTCTGCACCCGCCTATCTGACTCGCAATGTTCCGGTGTATGAGGTGCTGGGTGAGCAAGGTCTGGAAACCATCGAAAACAATGCTGAAACCATCCTTGAAGAAATTGGCATTGATTTTCGGGACGACCCTGAGGCGCTGGATATCTGGAAGCAGGCAGGTGCGGATGTACAGGGTGAACGCGTGCGCATTCCCAGAGGGTTTTGCCGTCAGCTAATCAAACAACATGCACCGGGCCAGTTTGTTCAACACGCCCGCAATGAGCAGCGCAGCATTATAGTTGGCGGCAACCATACCGTGCTTGCCCCGGCCTACGGCAGCCCGTTCATCCGCAATCTTGACGAAGGCCGGCGTTACGCGACCATTGATGATTTTCAAAACTTTGTGAAAATGGCCTATATGAGTCCGCATTTACACCATTCCGGTGGTACGGTGTGTGAGCCGGTAGACCTGCCGGTCAACAAGCGACATCTGGATATGCTCTACGCACATATGTCTCTTTCCGACAAACCCTTCATGGGTTCCGTCACCGCACCGGAACGCGCTGAAGATACCGTGGAAATGTGTAAACTTTTGTTTGGCGACAACTATCTCGACCCGGCTTCCGGAGAGCCCAAAACCATCACCACCAGCCTGATCAATGCCAACTCACCGATGACCTTCGATGACACCATGCTCGGCGCGTTAAAAGTCTATGCACGCAACAACCAGGCCTGCCTGATTTCACCCTTTATCCTGGCCGGCGCCATGTCCCCCGTCACCGTAATGGGCACCGCAACTCAGGCGCTGGCTGAAGGTCTGGCCGGAATTGCTTTTGCACAACTGGTTAAACCCGGGGCGCCGGTGGTCTTCGGCACCTTCGCCAGCTCCATTTCCATGCAATCGGGCGCACCCGCTTTTGGCACACCCGAGCCCGCGTTAGTTCTGTACGTAATGGCAGCTCTGTCGCGCCGGCTGGGCCTGCCATTTCGCTCCGGCGGTGGCTTTAATTCTGCGAAAATTGCAGATGCACAAGCCGGATATGAAGCGGCAAACTCCCTGATGCCCGCACTGTACGCAGGCGCCAATTTTGTATTGCATACCGCAGGCTGGCTAGAGGGTGGGCTGGTAATGGGCTATGAAAAATTCATCATGGATTGCGATCAGGCCGGTATGGCCGCTGTATTGCTAAATGGTGTAGATGCTTCCGAGAACGGTCAGGCAATGGATGCCATCAGGGAAGTCGGGCCGGGCAATCACTACCTGGGTTGTGCGCATACCAAAGCAAATTTCCGCAATGCGTTCTACCGCTCACCGATAGCCGACAATAACAGCTTCGAGCAGTGGATAGAGGACGGTGAACTCAACCTTGCGCAACGCGCCAACGCGGTTTACAAACAGCAACTTGCCGAGTACGAAGCCCCGGCCATCGACCCGGCCGTGGATGAGGCTCTGCTGGCATTTATGGCACAACGAAAAGCGGCTTTTCCGGATTCGAATATTGCCTAGTGCTCCATCATTATTGCTAATGATGGATTTCCTGATATTACACTGAAAGAACGCCCATGCAGGGTAGGCCATTTTAAAAAACACACCTCTGCTATTGTTCAGAGAGCTGTAAAAGCTATCCAAACATATCGGGTTCTCCAGATATAATGGGCGCATAAATCCCCCTGTTCCCTTTTTGATAAAAGGGGAAGTTTTGCGGGGCAAATTTCCAGCCTTCTACGTTCACTAAGACCGGATATTCACTATATTAGACCATGTTTATAAGCGTCCTTGATCTATTCAAGATTGGCATTGGCCCCTCCAGCTCACACACCGTCGGGCCGATGGTTGCCGCCTATGCGTTTCGTAAAAAGGTGGATGCATTTTTATGTGAAAATGAAACACCCGGCCAGCACTATATTCGCTGTACCTTACGCGGGTCTCTTGCGGCAACCGGTAAAGGACACGCCACAGATCATGGCATTACCCTTGGCTTGCACGGCTATCACCCGGAGCAGCTGACCACGATGGATGTGAGTTCGCTTATCGAATCACTCTGGCGACCCCATACACTCTTTCCGGATCAACACGCACTCACCTTCTCACCGGAAGAGGACATCGTGTTTAACTATGGCCGCCCCCTGAAGGCGCACCCGAATGGGCTAATATTTGCGCTCAACCAGTTTTCCGGGAAAACAGTCCTGAGCGAGACTATATTTTCAATTGGCGGGGGCTTTATTGCCACCGAGGCAGACATAAAACAAACCGTTGCCCCGCTGGCAATGAGCGAACTGGCCGCCTGCCCCTTCCCCTTCAGCTCAGCTAAACAGATGCTGAAGATGGCAAAACAAAATGGCTTGTCCATCGCCCAGATGAAAAGAAATAACGAGCTTGTACAGCTAAGCGATGAACAGCTTGCTCACGGCCTCGATACGGTCTGGGCCGCGATGGAATCCTGCATGGTCAAGGGCCTGCACACGCATGGAGTGCTGCCCGGGAAGCTGAACATCGAACGCCGGGCAAGTTCACTGTTCAAGCAATTAATGGAGCATAAGGGAACGGTAGATGTGTCCGAATGGTTATGCGCTTATGCGATGGCCGTCAACGAGGAAAATGCTGCCGGGCACGCTGTGGTAACCGCGCCAACCAACGGTGCTGCAGGCGTCATCCCGGCGGTTTTATACTATTTTGTTAAGCACGAGCACGGCAACATAGAGCAGGTACGAACCTTTTTGCTAACGGCCGCCGCCATCGGCGGTTTAATTAAACACCGCAGCTCTATTTCAGGCGCGGAAGTGGGTTGCCAGGGCGAAGTGGGCTCCGCCGCTTCGATGGCGGCTGCCGGCCTCTGTGCCGTACGTGGCGGCTCACCGGAGCAAATCGAGAATGCGGCTGAAATTGCCCTTGAACATCATCTTGGTTTAACCTGTGATCCGGTAGGTGGCCTGGTGCAAGTGCCCTGCATAGAGCGCAATGGTTTTGGCGCCATCAAGGCTTATACCGCTGCATCGCTAGCCTTGCGCGGTAGTGGTTCGCATTTTATGCCGCTGGACAGCTGTATTTCAGCAATGAAAAAAACCGGGGAGGAAATGTCACACAAATATAAAGAAACCGCCCTTGGGGGCCTGGCGGTAAGTATTACGGAGTGTTAAAACCCTATTCAGCTTAAACCTGAATTCCTCAGTTGGGCAGGGTACAGGGTACCTCTGTGGTGGCCAGAAAATGGTTTTGGGTCAAGGCATGAAGCGCGTTAACCCTTTGAACAGGTAACAAATCGGGGCCGGGTATCGCTAGATCGACCTACGGCCCCGGCGTCGCTTCCCGGCTTTGGCGGTTTGTGCCTGTGCAACCGTGTCCTCACCCCTGAATAATGCTGCAGCCCCCTCTGAAACCGGGCCCAGCTCCGCCTGCATTTTCTCAAAATCAGCCGGTGTCCCCGGCTGATAATTGTCCATGGCCTCGCGCATTGCAGCGACGTGTTCATAAGAGGTGCCACAACACCCCCCCACGATCCTCGCCCCCGCATCCAGCGCCAGGTGCACATATCGGGCCATCAGTTCAGGTGTACCGTTATATACAATCTCACCATCCACCCATTGCGGAATACCGCAATTCGCCTTGGCGACAATCACCGGGTGCTGACCTGTTGCCCGGGCCGCCTTATCCATGGTCATTACCGTTGCCACAACCTCTGATGCGCCCACGCCACAATTGGTCCCACAGGCATGAACGGGGCTTGAAACACTGGCAGACAGCTCGACAATCCGCGGCGGGGTGATTCCCATCATTGTGCGCCCGTTAGTATCCACGCTCATGGTAAACACTATCGGCAAACCCAGATCAGCCACCGCATCAACCGCAGCCTCTACCTCTTCGATCGACGACATGGTTTCAATCCAGAAAACATCAACACCCCCTTTTTTCAGCGCCGCTGCCTGCTCTTTAAAGGCTTCTGAGGCCTGAGCCCTGGTCAGCTCGCCATTGGGCTCAAGAATTTCACCCGTAGGCCCGATCGAGCCCGCAACCACGATCTCCCGTGAGCTGTTATCAGCCACGTCCCGCGCCAGCTCTACCGCGGCAACATTTAGCGATTCGACCCGGTCCTGTGCGCCATGCAGCTTCAGGCGGTACCGTGTGCCACCGAAGGTATTGGTCAGAATAATGTCCGAGCCGGCATCCGCGAAACCCTGGTAGTGGGCGCGAATTTTCTCAGGTTGATCCACGTTCCACAGTTCCGGCGCGTCCCCTGTTTGCAGGCCGACCTGAAACAGGTTGGTGCCAGTGGCACCATCAGCGAGCAAGTAGGGACGGGTTTCGAGCAGGCGCAAAAATTTGTTATTACTTTGGCTTGTCATGGGTTAATGAGCTAGTTGGTTCAGGTGATTATATTTCTCTCAGGACCATAGGGAAAGCCCGTAATATTCCTCGCACCTGATTCTTCAAGCACCAGGATATCATGTTCACGGTAACCACCGGCACCGGGTTGCCCTTCGGGCACCATAATCATCGGCTCCATTGAGACCACCATACCCGGCTCCAGCACGGTATCCACGTCTTCCCGCAGCTCGAGGCCAGCTTCACGGCCATAATAGTGACACAACACACCAAAGGAATGCCCGTAGCCAAAGGTTCGATACTGAAGCAAATCGTGCTCGGCATATATCTCATTCAAAGCATTCGCAATATCGCTGCAAACCGCGCCCGGCTTGATCAGCGCTTTACCGGCATCGTGAACTTTACAGTTCACCTCCCAGAGGTGCAGGTGTTCATCGGTTGCACTTTCTGCGAACAAAGTACGCTCCAGTGCAACGTAATAACCGGCAACCATAGGAAAACAGTTCAGGCTCAGTATATCGCCACGCTGAATTTTGCGCGTGGTCACCGGATTATGCGCCCCGTCCGTATTGATACCGGACTGAAACCAGGTCCAGGTATCCTGTAACTCGCCATCTGGAAATACCCTTGCGATTTCCCGCACCATAGCCTGCGTAGAATGTAGCGCGACTTCATGTTCCGCAACACCCACCGCGACAGCCTCAGCGCAAGCTTCTCCACCCAGATCAGCGACTCTGGTCATTTTGCCGATATGCTCAATCTCCTCTGAAGACTTGATCATACGCAGCTTCATCGCTCCGATGCCGATATCCACAAACTCACACCCGGGCAAAGCGGCTTTGAGCTTTTCCAGCATCTGCAAAGAGACCTCGTCAAACTCAATTCCGACTCTTTGCCTGCCGGGGATGAGTGACGCTAGCGCTTTATAATAGTTGTCCTTCTGCCAGTCGGTATACACCAGGTTTTCACCCACGGTGCGCCGCGCGGGCTGCCCGCCGTCAATATTGGCTGAAACTGATGTCTGCCCCTGCCCGTTTATGACCAGGCCGTAACTGCGCCCAAAAGAGCAATATAGAAAATCGCCGTAGTAGTTGATATTGTGATACGAGGTCATCAGCGCCGTATCAACACGCAGGCGATCCATCAAACCACGAAGTTTATCAAGTCGACGCTGCATTTCCTGCGCACTGAAGGTACCGGCAACGTGATCGCCGTTCGGGATAGTAATAAGGCTGGGTAGAGTCATGATATAGAGTGTGGTGCAAAAAAAGCGAATGTATCATGCCGCCCGAAACAGAATACCGTAGAACACAAAAGGGGATAAATAATGGTCGCAACCAGCGTATATCCCATGCTAAATTTACGCCAAATTCCCAATTCGATATACATGCCACGATCTGCCCCTCATTCAAAGCCCGGTTACGCGACGACGCCTGCATCTTTATACGGGTTTCTGGTTGTACCGGGGTTTTCAATGGTCCCTTTTTCTGCCGCTATCGACGCGCTACGACTGGCCAACCGTATTTCAGGCAAGGATCTGTATGCCTGGGAAACTTTATCTATGGACGGCAAACCCGTGATGGCAAGTAACGGGCTCGAAGTTACTCCAAATCGTTCCGGTAAAAATGCCATCCGCTATACCGCGCTAATTGTATGTGGCGGTACCAAAATTAACCAGGCCTGGTCCCGCTCTCTGGGTGAGTGTTTACGCTCCGTTTCCAAAAAAGGGGTCGCTCTGGGCGCCCTCTGTACCGGCACTTATCTGCTGGCAAAAGCCGACCTGCTGGACGGTTATCGCTGCACC
>JAAELZ010000432.1 GCA_024226105.1 Pseudomonadota bacterium
CGTTTTGCCGGCCAGAAGTTCGGCCCTACCCGCTTTACAACACAATGGCTGGTCGTTGAATATGATATGGCCACCCGCACCCTGGATGCCAGCATAATAAAAGGGCAATTTGAAGGTAAAAGACTTTCACAGCTCAGCGAACCCGAGTTGAGTAAGCTGCTCGAAGAGCTTAAAGACGATTTTCAGAGCCGGGCAGCGGTAAATGCCTTTGTGATGGCACGCAATGGTGGAAGATATGAGCAAAACACGCAACCTCCGCCGTATGTAGATGGTAAAATGACGGCATCTCAGGCATACGAGATATTAGACATCTCCCCCGACGCCACTGATGATGAAGTAAAACAAGCCCATAAACGCCTAATGCAAAAATTACATCCAGATCGCGGTGGTTCCAGTTATCTTGCCGCGCAAATCAATTCCGCCAAGAATACTCTTTTGAATCGTAATGCTTGATCCTCATGTTTAAATCCAGGGCAGATTACATCATCGCGACGCCGAGTGCGATTACGCGGCGTTTGCGTAAAAAGAAACTGGTTAACCTGATCAGCATCGCGTTTCTCTGTGGCGTACTGATTTTTGTTGCTAATCAGTGGAAACCGGATAACAGTCCGGAATCAGGCACAATTGCTAAAACCAGCAGCAGCGAAGAATCGAACAGTAAATCCTCCACACAGGAAAAAAGCACGTCCCCGGAAATTGATAAAACCTTTTTGCGTAGTGCATTGAGCAGCCATATCAAGGCAGGCGAATTCCCCTCTCAGCTGAACTACGAGCAGCAAAATGTTTACGTTAATTACACTCTGGATCAAAACCTGCAGAACTGGGCTACCGAGCGATTAAAAAGATATAACCCGGACTACGGTGTTTTTGTCGCCATCGACCCTGAAACCGGTAAAGTTCTGGCGATGGCCTCAAGTAGACGGGATGAACAACAGAGCGCTGATCTGGCACTTAACGCGACCTATCCGGCAGCCTCTACCTTCAAGGTCATTACCGCCGCAGCTGCGATAGAAGAAGGGATTGCGACACCCAGCACAGTTTACGCATTTAATGGTAAATCGACCTCTTTATATAAAAACCAGGTTTTTAAGGTCCAGGAGAACAAGTGGACCCGGCGTATGTCGTTTAAAACCGCTTTCGCCAAGTCGGTGAATCCGATATTCGGACGTCTGGGGGCGAATGATCTGGGCGACAAACGTCTAATCGAATATGCTGAACGGTTCGGCTTTAATGCACAGTTTGTTTCCGACTTTGAGTTTAATAACGGCCGTATAAATATTGAACCCGGTAATTCCTGGCAGGCCGCAGAAGCGGCGTCAGGATATACCCGGCGTAATACCCTTAGCCCATTGCACGGCGCTGCGCTTGCCGCTTCCATCATCAACGGTGGCAAATTGATTTCACCTAGCATCGTTGAAAGTGTAACGGATTCTCAAAACCGGGTACTGTATAGCTCCGACAAACCGATGACGATCGATGTACTAAGCAAAAAGACGGCTAAATCCATGCAGGAATTGATGCAGGCAACCATTACCGAAGGGACAGGACGAAAAAGCTTTCGCAAATTCACCTCAAAAAAATATCCGGACGTTATCACCGGCGGAAAATCCGGGCACTTGTCCGGCAAAGCACCCAAAGGCACTTACGACTGGTTCATAGGTTATGGCGAGCGTGATTCCCGGAAAATAGCCTATGCTATGCTGTGCATTAACAAGGAAAAATGGTATGTCAAATCGTCTGTTTTTGCGCGTGAAGCCCTTGAACACTATTACAGAAAAGAAACCACCAAAGTGACCAAACGCGCTGCCGCAAAAGACCAGGCAGGAACCTCCTGAATGCAACAATATCTGGATCTCGTGCGGTATGTTATCAATGCCGGCACACGCAAAACAAACCGCACCGGGGTCGACACGATTTCAAGTTTTAACTATAACTACGAAGTTGATCTTAAAGCGGGCTTTCCCCTGTTAACGACCAAAGAAGTTTCGTGGAAAAATATTGTCATCGAAAATCTGTGGTTTCTATCCGGCAGCACAGACATACGTCTGCTGCAAAAACACGGCTGTAAATTCTGGGATCCCTGGGCCGACCCGGAAACCTCAAAGGTACCGAGCGCCTACGGCAACTTCTGGCGACATTTTCCAACTGCGTCCGGCGGGCCAGACGACACTGAAATAAGCTTCAATGATCAAATCGCCTGGGTGATTGATGAGATAAAACAAAACCCCATGAGCCGCCGACTGGTGATTTCAGCCTGGTCGCCCGGCAATGCGCAAACCTCTGCTTTGCCACCCTGCCATGCTTTCTGGGTACTCAATACTCAGTACGATGCGAGCAATCAGCCACGTCTGTGCCTGCACCTGACACAACGTAGTGCAGATATCGCACTGGGTGTGCCTTACAATATCGCAGGCTATTCTTTTTTATTGCATTTAGTCAGCCGCTTTACCGGCATACCGGTCGGCCAGTTCGGACACACCTTGATCGATGCACATATTTATACCGGCAAACCGGATGGTTCGATGGCAGAATACGACCATATTCCCGGCTTACGAACCCAGCTAAAGCGCACACCACGCGCGCTACCCAGCCTGAGCATAGACCCGCGCATCCAGACACTCAGCGATATAGACGCCCTTCTGGAACTGGAAACGGATGACATAATGGCCTATTTTCCGCTCGAAGGCTATGATCCCTACGAGAAACTTAGCTTTAAAGTTGCGGTGTAAATCCCAGCCCATGAATGGCCAGGCAAATAATATTGGGGCCATCGCCGCAATGACTAAAGATCGGGTGATCGGTGTCGATAACTCTATTCCCTGGCACTATTCAGAAGACTTCAAGCGCTTTAAACGGGTGACCCTGAACAGCATCATCATCATGGGTCGCAAAACCTGGGAGTCTATCGGTCGCAAAGCCCTGCCGAAACGACGAAATATCGTCATCAGTCGCAGTACGGTGGACAATGCGGAACATTACGCTTCTATCGAGCTAGCCCTGACAGCCTGTCGGGATAGCAAACTTGCAGTATGGTTTATTGGTGGTGGCCAGATTTATGCTGATGCAATCACCTACTGCACGCATCTGGATATTACAACCGTACCGGACATCATAAACCCGGAGGGTGCCATTTTATTCCCGCAAATTGACCCCCTTTTCTGGTCAGCGGACGAAATCACCCCGCTTGAAGCCGACCCCCGGCTCAGCGTCCAGCGTTTTTTCAGAAAATAGCCATGGCAAAAAAGCTCTACCCCCTGCGCAACGTCCCCGATGATGAAACCGAGGAAATGCGTATCCTGCTACGCGAGCACGATATTGATTTTCATGAAACGTCTTCGGGCTTTTTCGGCATCGGCACCTCCGCAATATGGGTCAATAACATAGCCCAATATGATACCGCCAGAGGCTTAATAGCAAACTATCAGCAGGCACGTTATCAGCACGCACATCAGGATTACCTCACGCGCAAAGCGGCGGGCGAACAAACACGGTTTGGCGATATATACCGGAGAAATCCCGGTACGGTAATATTGCATTCGTTGTTTGCGTTGTTTCTGATTTTCCTGATGACCCTGCCGTTCTGGATCTAGCCGGCCCGTTCCCATGTACAATGCAATAGGTTGCTGGATACCAGTACCTGACAGATTGATCTGCATCAGGGTTAAAATTAGCCAAACCTGATGTAATTCGCATTGTGCAAACTCGTTTACCTGATCACACCCAAATACGTCTTTTTTTATTGATATCTTTCACTTTTCATAGACATGCCCGCTAATAATTCACCACACGAAACCCCCAGGGGATTCGCGCTGTTCA
>JAAELZ010000433.1 GCA_024226105.1 Pseudomonadota bacterium
CATTACTTTAGAGTATCTCAACCCTCTAAAGATGATAAGTTTACCTTCAGGATTTCAAGATACAATATCGGATTTTTCATCTGCATTTCGAAAAGATGTATGGCCGAAAGTTCAATTGTTGCTAACCGGTGCAATAATATGCCCTGGCAGCAGGACAATCTGCAACCTGCTGCGCAGTGTTGGGTTGCGCTGGGAAAAAAATTTCCCAAAGTTTCACCGGGTACTCAGTCATGACAAATGGTCGGCCTACAGGCTTTCGGGCGTTTTGCTTGGATTGACAATAAACCGTTTTGTTCCCAAAGGGGAATGTCTGGTGTTCGGTCTGGACGATACCATTGAGCGCCGTTGGGGTCCGAAGATCAGCAAGCGGGGCATTTACCGGGACCCGGTCCGCTCATCCAAAAGCCACTTTGTCAAATGCAGCGGCCTGCGCTGGCTGTCCCTGATGGTACTGGCCCATTTGCCCTGGCTCAGGCCAGGGGTCTGTTGGGCACTCCCTGTGCTGACGGTGCTCTGCCCCTCAGAACGTTTTTATACCGCCCAGGGCAGGCCCGTGAAAAAATTGACAGATTGGGCTGCCCAGGTCTTAAGCTGGCTGGGCCGTAAGTGCGCTGGGCTGGAACGTCCTGTCTATTTGACCGGGGACGGTTCTTTTGCCACTTTTGAACTGTTTGCACGTGCCCAACAGGTTGGGGTGGGCATGATTGCCCGGATGAAGCTCAATTCCCGTTTGTACCATCTGCCGCCAAAGCATTACCCTGCCGGCAAAAGAGGCCCCAGGCCCCCTGTCGGCAAACGGCTGCTCGGTATGGGCAAACGCGTGGCCGACAAACGCACCAAATGGAGAAAGGTCGTTTTCTCAGAGTGGTACGGCCGGACGGACAAGGAAATGATGATCACATCCGGTGTGGCCATTTGGCGCGAATCCAACAAGATGCTGATCAAGGTCAAATGGGTGCTCGTCAAGGACCCGGAGGGAAAACTGGAACCTGCCCTCCTGGGATGTACCGATTTCGGGCTGGCCGATGAGAAAGTCGTCACGTTCCTTGTCAGAAGATGGCGTGTCGAGGTGACCTTTGAGGAAGTGAGGAGGCACCTCGGGGTGGAAACACAACGCCAATGGTCTGACTTGGCCATTGACCGGACAACCCCCTGCCTGATGACCCTGTTTTCCATTGTCTGCCTTTGGGCAGACAAGCTGAACATTCGTCAGCCACTACAACCAAATGCAAGCGCATGGTATCAAAAAAAGCATATCACTTTTTCTGGTGCATTGGCCGCTGTGAGACTGGAAATACTGCGTAAAACCAAATTTTCAATAAGCGATGGAAAAACCCATATGGAAAGTTATTCGGATAAAATCCGACACCTAAGGTTTCTCCTTACCCAAGCCGTTGCTTGAGTATAGAAAAAGTAGTAAAGTCAAGCTTAGTAGTAAGTCAATTTAATAGTGTCGGGTAAAAATATTACTTTAGGCGTTTGAATAAACCCGTTTGTGTAAAACTATTAAAATTCGAAATCATGGCAAAAATCTATCATGTTGATCTGACACCTGAGGAACGAGAACAACTTACAGCAATCGTAAAAAAACGCAAGGCAACAAGCCAAGCAGTAAAACGGGGCAATATTTTACTTTCGGCAGATCGCCTAGGGGAAAAGAATTGGACAGATGCAAAAATATCAGAGACCTGCCAAGTGAGTACCCGAACGGTCGAGCGATTGCGTGAACGGTATGTCAATGAAGGTTTGTCGGTTGCCCTGAAAGGTAAACCGAGGATGAACTTGGATAAAAAACTGTTCGACGGGGAGGTAGAAGCGCATTTGGTGGCTTTACGTTGCAGTGAACCAGAATTGGGGCGCAGCAATTGGACATTACGTCTTTTGGCAGATAAAATGGTAGAGCTGTCGTATGTGGGAAGCATAAGCCACGAGAGTGTTCGTCAAATACTGAAAAAAACGAAATTAAGCCTTGGCGGGTCGCAGAGTGGGTAATACCGGAGGCGAGTGCAGAGTTTGTATGCTCGATGGAGACTGTTTTAGAGGTTTATGCACGCCCTTATGATGAGAAAAACCCTGTTGTCTGTTTTGATGAATCCCCCAAGCAACTGGTCAGTGAGCTGCGCAGTCCCTATACGGATGGCAAAGGTGTCAAGTACGAGGATTGTGAATATAAACGGGAAGGTGCAGCCGAAATATTTATGATTACCGAACCCCTTGGGGGCCGAAGGGAAGTGTTTATAGAAGAAAACCATAAAGGTGTTACCTGGGCCAAAACAATGGAGCATATCGTTGAAGGGATGTACCCGGGCGCCGACAAAGTAACGGTTGTTATGGACAACCTTTCTTCCCACAGAATACATAACCTTTATAATATTTTTAAGCCCCGGCGGGCACGGGCGATTATTGAAAGGTTAGAAATAGTTTATACACCTAAGCATGGCTCTTGGCTGAACATCGCAGAGTGTGAACTGAGCGTACTGTCCCGTCAGGCACTGAACAAACGGTTTGCCACCAAAGAGGAATTGAAATTACAGGTCGGGGCTTGGTCGGCCAGCAGAAACAATGCTCAAAAAGGCGTGGATTGGCAATTTAAAACTAAGGATGCACGGATTAAACTTAAACGACTATACCCGACAGTATTAACTTGACTTACTACTAAGCACCCAAAGCGAGATTTGTCGCCATTTGTGTTTTTTGGAAAACACGATGCCAGCCAACTTCAAGAATTCTCCCTCAACGAACTTTTGACGTTCGAAAATGTATTTAACTTTGCGTCCCTCAAAACGAAATGAAAAAGAATTCGATTCACAAATTTCACCTTTAAAATTGCACTGACTTATGTATCCGATAGAACTCGTCAAACCAATGGCTGCCGAACTCACCCAACTCGGCGTTGAAAGCCTTAGCACTGCTGAATCAGTTGAGAGCATCCTCGACAGCGACGAAGGCACCACCCTGCTCGTCGTGAATTCCGTTTGTGGCTGCGCCGCTGCCAATGCCCGCCCAGGAGTGGCCATGTCACTCGGCGAAGGCAAGCGCCCGGACAAGATGTACACCGTCTTCGCAGGCGTGGACAAAGCCGCAACTGAAAAGGCCCGGGAGTACCTCCACCCCTACCCGCCCAGCTCGCCGAGCATCGCACTTTTCAAAGACGGCCGCCTCGTCCACTTCATCGAGCGCCACCACATCGAAGGCCGCCCAGCCGATGCCATCGCTTCGAACTTGAAGATGGCGTATGAGCGGTTTTGTTGATTTGTAAATTGGTTGAACTGGTTGAATTGGTGAATTGGTTAGGACGTCCAAACACCAGTTCAACCAATTTACCAATTTACCAATTTACCAACTTGGTAAACCCCAAACCCAATCAGCACCAGCCCGATAAATTTATTCACCCACCTCGTCACCGACTCCGACTTGCTCAAGATTTTTGCCCCTAAAAATGCGTAGCACACCAGCAATGCAAATGCGCCTGCCGTTGCGCCTGCGGCAAAAATCAGCACGTAAATATTTTCCCGTTCCAGCAGGCCATGCTCGGTGAGCAGGGTGCCGTAAAAAATCCAATAGGGAATCACCAGCAGGTTGAGCAGGCTGATGCCCATGCCTTTCACGAATTCGTGGCCTCGCTTGCCTTTCAACCTGTCTTCCTCTGAGGCTGGTTTTGCTTTCGCAAAAAAGAAA
>JAAELZ010000434.1 GCA_024226105.1 Pseudomonadota bacterium
CGTGGTGCGGTCAGAGCGACGTATTTGATCGCGCTTAACAGGGTGTAGTTACCATGGCCTATATGGGAAAGCTGGTCGATAAAGGCAACGAACAGGAACAGGCCCAGCAATACCGTCAGGACCAGCAGGGTCTGGTTGAGAATAATGCGGCCCAGGTAGCGTTCGAGAATCGCCATCAGCTTCTTACATTTCGCCCGAAGGGGATCAGCGGCTTATCAGTGACCGTTCGTGTGAATCGATAAATGGCCCAGAGGGCGAACGGAATATGTACAAAATAAAGCCCCCAATGGGAATCAATGCTGCCGCGACGCACCATGGAGACTGCGACGCCCAGAAAGTTGATATAGGCGAAGTAGGTGAGCAGTGCGGTGAGCATGCCTGGCAGGCGGGATTCTCGATAACTGGACGCTGCAAAAGACAACGCCATCAAGGTCATGATGGGGATTGCCAGCACGTGTGCGATGCGCCAGTGTAGCTCACTGATAGAGGCGCGTTGTTTAGAACGCAGGAGCCTTTTGGTGGAGTAGGATTTCACCGAGTAGGCAAACTGGGAGCGTTCATTTTTTTTGATACGCAGGGCATAGGTCTCAAAATTGGTTACGGCGTATTGTTCTTCACCCGGTGCGCCTTCATAACGTGTGCCGTCTTTGAGCACAAGGAACTCGTCCTGGGTAAACTGGTCAATGGTTTTGAAGCCGTTATTCGCGACGACGACACCCTCTTTTTCACCGCCGTTATAGACAAAAACATCTTTATATTGTTTTGTGTCCTGATTAAATGCTTCGACAAAATATACTCCCTGCCCGCTACGGGTTTCGGTAAAAACACCTGGAACCACGCCGGCAATATCTGAGCGGTTGCGAAAATCAATTTCAATATTTTTACCGATATGGGCAGATAACGGGCCAAGATAAAGGGAAAACAGGCCGGTAATGATGCCCATGATCAGTACCAGGA
>JAAELZ010000435.1 GCA_024226105.1 Pseudomonadota bacterium
CACGCAGACCTTGCTCAACGTCGTCTGTTATCCAGAGTGAACTTCCTGTTTCTACCCGGGTGCGCTGAATTGTGGTTGTAGTGAGTCTTTTCATCGTAATTTCCAAAAACTTTGTATACCTCTTTGTATACCTGAGTATACAAAGAAATGAAAAACGGTGAAACAGCCTGAAACAGGTTTTGAGCTAAATTGAGACAAGAAAAGGGCTATATAGCGCGAGCGTTTACGCTATATGTGTTTGTTTTTACTATGTTTATGTAACGATTTGAAACGGCCTGAAACAGCCTGAAAAATGGTGCCCGGGGCCGGAATCGAACCGGCACGGAGTTTCCCCCGAGGGATTTTAAGTCCCTTGCGTCTACCAATTTCGCCACCCGGGCATCGGGCGCATCTCCTAAGCACTGTCACTCTTGTAGGGTGAATAAGCGTAGCGCATCCACCCTACATCAGGAATTGGAGGCTGAACCCGGAATCGAACCGGGGTACACGGCTTTGCAGGCCGCTGCATAACCACTCTGCCATCCAGCCAATGGCTCGCGATTTTATCACCTGTTGGTATTTCAGGTAAGGCTCGCGATGCGGCTGTGTTTTACCATTCACACAGCCTATAAAAAAACCCAGTACTCTTTGCGAGATACTGGGTCGTTCTCTCCTTGGAGAGGAATCTGGAGCGGGAAACGAGATTCGAACTCGCGACCCCGACCTTGGCAAGGTCGTGCTCTACCAGCTGAGCTATTCCCGCTAACAGGGCAGAGGATTCTACCCATGCTTGACCGCATGTCAACTACAAAATCAGCCTTCGAACGATTTTGCCGCCGCGCTCAAATAAACCCACATCGACCATAGCGTCAGGCCCACCGCCAGATACAGCAAAGCTTCACCAATTTTGAAGACAGGGAGGCCAAATAGTGGCTGGGCATACAACAACATTGATATCGAAATCAGCTGAAATGCGGTTTTGTATTTACCCGTTTTATCCACCGCAACCTCGCCGCGCTTGCCCATATCGGCCATGACTTCGCGCAGGGCGGAAATCACGATCTCGCGGCCAATAATCACCGCAACCGAAATAATAAAGAGAACCGATGAAAATGCCCGGTCCAGTATCGTTGCATCTGATACCAGCAACACCAGCGCAGTGGAAACGATCAATTTATCCGCGACCGGATCAAGAAAAGCACCAAACGGCGAGCTGAGATTCATCTTGCGTGCAAGATAACCATCCAGCCAGTCGGTTACCGCGGCCACCACAAACACCACCGTTAGCCATTCATTGCGCATAGGCCAGTTCCCGAACAAATACATTACCACCAACACCGGAATGATGGCGATACGAAAAACAGTGAGGCTATTGGGTAAATTCCATTGCATAGTGGTTGGCAATCATTGCGTAAATTATTCCTGCTATTTTGCCAGCCTACCCGCTCTGAAACAAATCTTTCCGTGAAAATTTTTCAAATCAACTTTCTCTGGAACGCAGCAGGCGCCCGGCCTGAGTATGCACCTGCCAACCTCTGATGAGCAGTTGTGAACGCATCTTCCCACTCACCTGCCCCAGTATCCACAGATGTTTGTCGGCATTTCTCCCGCTATTCCGGCTACCCATATGGTTCATAACACTCGCATTATTCTCATTCCAGATCATATAATCTGCGGGCAACAATACGACAATCTCGCCTGTCCGGGCAACCGCCGATAGCAGTTTCGCCATGGGCACGAACTTCTTAAGTGGCCTGATATTTTTATGATGAGCGGCCGACATCACTGCCAGTTCAGTAATCAGCTTAGCCCGGTTTTGATCTGAAACCTTAAGAGCGAGGTCAATAAACAGGGCCCGGCCTTCCACTCCATCAAGTGATTCCAGTGCCGCCACGATCACGGTCTGCATGGCGGGAGAGAACACAGCCCGGTTTAAGAAGTTCTCTATTTTATCCCCATCAAGCCCCAACCCCATAGCCAGCAGTTGATTTTTATTCTGCAACCACATTTCGGCGGGAGGTGTCTCATTTATCATTTTGTTCAACAGTTGCGCTGCGCCCGAAGTGCCCAGCAATACGCTGCCCATTATCGGCGCAAACGTCGAGGCCACACTGGTTGCCACTTTCACACTCAAACCACCGATATAGGCCGCGCGCGCCAGTCGATCGAGCTCCTGCTGCAACACCGGGTTGCGGGAATACAGATTGACACCGAATTGACTTGCAATCTCGCCTTTGGTCTTCGTCAAGCCAACCAGCTGGTTAAACGCGCTATCCTCGGCATCACTGGCTTTGCGACGCACGGTTCCAGTTGTCCGGGCATACAGTTGCTCGACCGCCGATGCTGCGCTTCCCACCGTACGCACCGGATGCATCAGAAGATTTTTCGCTCCAACCAGAGCCTCTGTTCCTGATTTTTTAACCGCCTTAACCGCGGTATCGCCGGTCTCTATTTCACGCATTGCGGCAATTGCATAAACCTCACGAATGCGTATTTTCAATAATGTCGTGGTTTTAATCCGGAACTGACCGTATGACGTCGTCAGCTGATAATCGTTAAACAGGCCGTCATTACGAACCCGCGCTTCGGTACGATGGTGCTTACCGCTATGCAGGGTTTCTGGTAAAACCTGCTTAAGCTGCAGGTCTTCAGCAACCTCAAATTCAGACTCTAAAGCGGCATAGGAACTCAAAGAGGCCATACCGAGATTTAAAGACAATATTAATACGAAAAGATGCTTCACAAAACTGACAATAAAAAAAAGGCACCTGAAACCAGGTGCCCGGATTTACATAAAGACTATTTCCAGCAGTAGACTATCTACTGCGAGCCCACATTGCTATAAATCTGCTCCTTGACGTCCGCCATGGTGAAACTTCCCGGTTTTTGCCTGGGCGGGAACTCTTTGAAGGTCGCTAGAAAGCTTGCCACATAGTCCCCCGCCGGGAGCAGAAGATAGGCTCGATCTAACCACCAGTCATCATAGGTGTTTGAAGTAACCCTGGCACGCTCATAAGGATCTCGTCGTAAATTCTCCAGCAAGGGTGCACGCAATGGTACAAAGGGTTCGCGCCAGGCCTGAAAAGTCGCTTCAGCGCGTTGCTCGAGAAAAATAACTTTCCAGTCATTGTAGCGTAGCGCGGTCAGATCACCGTCATCTGAAAAATAGAAAATCTCACTGCGCGGGCCCTGCTCAGCTTCACCCGTCAGGTATGGCAGAAAATTGTAGCCATCAAGATGAACCTTATAGTCACGCCCGATAGCCTGATGCCCGCTAAGTAGTTTTTCCTTTACGTCGGCTTCACCTGCCGCCGCAAGAAAAGTCGGCAGCCAGTCCATGTGGTGCATAATCGCATTCGACCATTCACCCGCCTTGATGTGGCCGGGCCAGCGCACCATGGACGGCACGCGAAAGCCGCCTTCCCAGTTGGTATTCTTCTCACCGCGAAAAGGTGTCATCGCCGCATCGGGCCAGGTATTCATGTGCGGGCCGTTATCGGTTGAGTAAAACACGATGGTATTGTCGACAATATCAAGCTCGTCCAGCTTATCCAGAAACTTGCCGATATGCATATCGTGCTCGAGCATGCCATCGGAATATTCATCCTGCCCGGAAATTCCCCGTAGCTCTTCTTTTACGTGGGTACGAAAGTGCATACGCGTACCGCTCCACCAGACAAACCAGGGTATGCCCGCTGCGGTCTGACGTTCAATAAAGTCAATGGCCGCTGCAGAAGTCTCATCATCCACGGTTTCCATGCGTTTTTTCGTCAGTGGGCCGGTATCTTCGATGCTGCCGTCTGCCGAGCTCTTGATGACACCACGTGGCCCGTATTTTTTTGCAAACTCGGGGCTCTGGGGATAATCCTCATTCTCGGGCTCTTCTTCGGCGTTCAGGTGGTAAAGGTTACCCAGAAATTCATCAAAACCATGGTTGGTAGGCAGCATATCATCACGATCACCCAGGTGGTTCTTGCCAAACTGCCCGGTTGCATAACCGTGGTTTTTAAGCAAACCAGCAATAGTCGGGTCTTCTACCTGCATGCCCTCTTTGGCACCCGGCAGGCCTACTTTGGAAAGCCCGGTACGAAAAACGCTTTGGCCCATAATGAAAGACGAGCGCCCGGCGGTGCAGCTTTGTTCACCATAATAGTCGGTGAAGGTCATACCCTCCTGCGCAATACGATCTATATTCGGGGTTTCATAACCCATGATACCGTGGGTGTACTGGCTGATATTTGATTGCCCGATATCATCGCCCCAAACCACCAGGATATTGGGTTTGTCTGCCTGCGCAAATGCGTTAACTGTGCCAAGTGATATGGCCAGAGTTATCAGAATTTGTGTGATTTTTTTCATATTCAATATTCCTTGTTTTAGCACGCGGATTCAACTCGCTAGTGCAATCGGTGGGTTAATCTCAAATAATACCCGACTGGGGGTTTCAAAGTCCAACTATTTCCTTGGACGGTCATTCAACTTCTCCATTATTATTTAACCTAGAATCCTCAGTTGGACAGGGTATAGGGTGCTTCTGTGGTGGTGTAGGGCAAGGCGTAACTGCGCGGAATGGTCATTCCCTTTCAAGTAG
>JAAELZ010000436.1 GCA_024226105.1 Pseudomonadota bacterium
CCTGTTTTCTGTCCTATTGCAGCGCAACTTTTCCGACACGCACGATTTTCATCGTATTGGTGCCACCTTCTGCAGAGGTATCTCCTCTGGTAATAATTACCTGTTCGCCTTCTTCGACCAGCCCGGCATTATTAAGCCATTCTACCGCTGCGCGGTTAATACCTGAAGCCGCGAGTTGAGTAAAATCAAACTCGACCGGCATCACACCACGGTAAATACACATGCGACGTGCAGACGGGCTGTTTCGAGTCATCGCATAAATTGGAATCTTCGCGTTAGCGCGTGACATCAATAATGCGGTACGACCTGATTCGGTCAGCGCCAGGATGGCTACTACCGGAAAATGATTGGCGGTATACATCGATGCCATTGCAATCGACTCTTCCGCATTACCAAATTCAACCCCGGGATTAAAACGTTTTTCACGATCAATTTCAATTTCAGCAGCCTTGCAAATTCGCGCCATTGCGCCAATTACTTTCGCAGGATGCCGGCCGACTGCCGTCTCGGCTGAGAGCATTACCGCGTCGCTTCCGTCCATAACCGCATTCGCTACGTCCGAGACTTCCGCACGCGTTGGAATCGGACTATCGATCATCGATTGCATCATCTGTGTGGCGGTAATCACCACGCGATTATTTTCACGCGCCAGTTTAATGATGCGTTTTTGCACGCCCGGCAAATTGGCGTCACCAATTTCCACGCCTAGATCGCCGCGCGCAATCATCACCACATCCGATGCGCGCGTAATCTCCAGAATATTGTCAATGGCTTCTTTACGCTCAACTTTAGAAACAATGCTCGCGATCTTGCCTTCAGCCTGATACAGGGTACGCGCCTCCTCAACATCAGCCGCACTGCGCACAAACGATACCGCCAGAAAATCAATGTCCAGTCTGGCGGCCAACTTGATGTCCTGTTTATCCTTATCGGTCAAAGAACCGGCGGAAAGGCCGCCGCCCTGCAGGTTAATACCTTTGTTATCCGATAGTTTTCCGCCGACCAGGACACGAGTACGAATGCGCTGCCCTTGCGCATCACTGACTTTCAGTACGATATTGCCGTCATCCAGCATCAGGATATCGCCTCGTTTGACGTCATCCGCGAGCGCTTTATAAGTCAACCCGACTTCGACTTCATCTCCGTCGTTTTTACCCAGAGCGCCATCGAGAAAAAACTCATTTCCCGATACCAGCTCTACTTTATGTTGTTTAAAACGCTCCAGGCGAATTTTGGGCCCCTGGAGATCACCAAGAATTGCAACGGTCTTGCCAACTTCAAGCGCGGTCTTTCGAACCAGGCCCACCCGGGCCTGGTGTTCGGCCACATCACCGTGTGAGAAGTTGATGCGAACCACATCCACTCCCCTGCGAAACATTTTTGCCAGCACCAGTGGATCATCCGTTGCCGGCCCCAGTGACGCTACTATTTTTGTTTGTCTTATCACTATACGAAACTATTAAACACCCCAGTAGTCTGTCGGACTTAGCTGTTTTGGAGCAAAATTCATGAGACTGAATAAAATGAGTTTGTCATGAGAGGGGAATGGTCGCTCCATTTGATGATCGTGATAAGCACAGTTTCTCGATATTCATGAATTTTGAACGAAACATGTTAAGTCCGACAGACTCTAGTATAGTGCTTTTATTCTACGCACCCGCCCTTTTCTCAAGCATTTCAACGGCCGGTAATACCTTGCCTTCAAGGAACTCAAGAAATGCACCGCCGCCAGTAGAAATATAGGATACCCTGTCTTCGATGTCGTATTTGTCGACCGCAGCAAGCGTATCTCCGCCACCCGCGATAGAAAAAGCATCCGAATCAGCGATCGCCAGGCCAAGGCCTTTGGTGCCCTCACCAAACTGATCAAATTCAAACACACCAACCGGGCCATTCCAGACCACGGTGCCGGCTGATTCCATCATTTTTGCAAATCGTGCCGTCGTATCAGGGCCAATATCAAAAATCATATCGTCATCCACGACATCTTCAACCTTTTTAATCGTCGCCTCTGCGTCTTCAGCAAACGCTTTGGCCACCACAACGTCGGTTGGAACCGGAATTTCTCCACCCTTTGCTTTAGCTGCTGCCATTAATTTCTGCGCTTCGGGGATCAAATCAGGTTCATACAAAGATTTGCCTACATTAAAACCTGCTGCCGCGATAAAAGTATTGGCAATACCGCCACCGGGGATCAATTGATCGACAATTTTTGACAGCGCATCCAGCACCGTCAATTTAGTTGATACTTTAGAGCCCCCCACAATTGCTGCCATCGGACGTTTTGGAGCATCCAGCGCTTTGCCAAGCGCCTCAAGTTCGCCCGCCAGCAAGGGGCCCGCACAGGCTATATTCGCGAACTGCCCCGCGCCGTGAGTAGACGCTTGAGCGCGGTGAGCGGTACCAAAAGCATCCATCACGTAGATATCACATAAATCCGCGTATTGCTTGGAAAGCACTTCATCATTAGCTTTTTCACCCGAATTAAAGCGTACGTTTTCCAGCAAAACCACATCACCGTCGTTCATTAGTGGCGCGTTTTCCAGATAATCTTTGACCAGCGGCACCGCTTTACCCAAAGCTTCACTCAGGTAGTCAGCAACGGGTTGCATTGAAAACTCAATAGCGGGTTCACCTTCGGTGGGGCGCCCCAGATGAGACATAATCAGGACCCTGGCACCGGCATTCATAGCGTGTTTGATCGTGGGTAAAGACGCTTTGATGCGTTTGTCTGACGATACTTTCCCGTCTTTCACGGGCACGTTTAAATCTTCTCGAATTAGAACGCGTTTGCCGGCCAGATCCAGCCCGGTCATTTTAAGAATGGTCATTTTTTATCCTTTACAAATAGTTAATCGAACAGGGGCAGGATCCGCATTAGATTAAGTACTAAAAATAAAACCATTGCGAGCAGAGCAACTATTTGGATTGCCGCACTGCACCCGCAATGGCGGGGAAAAACGGTCTGCCTGCTGGTTCACGCAGGCAGCCGAATAATCACCCTTTACTTTGCTTTCATCAACGCAACCGTGGTGTCGAGCATGCGGTTTGAGAAACCCCACTCGTTGTCGTACCACGAACATACCTTAACCAGCGTGCCACCCGTAACGCGCGTCAGTGTCGCATCAAAGTTAGACGTAGTAGACGTATGATTGAAATCAATCGATACCAGAGGACCATCGCTGTAAGCCAGTACTTTGCCGTCAGCGGCTTTTTGCAGAATGCTGTTGATTTCTTCAACACTGGTTTCACGCGCCGCAACAAATGTCAGGTCGACTAAAGAAACATTGATAGTCGGAACACGTACCGCGAAGCCGTCAAGCTTACCCGCCAGGTCCGTCAAAACCAGGCCCACAGCCGCCGCCGCGCCTGTTTTAGTCGGGATCATAGACATGGTAGCAGAACGTGCACGTCGCAGGTCTGAGTGATAAACATCGGTCAGCACCTGATCATTAGTGTACGAGTGAATGGTCGTCATTAAACCGTGAACCAGGCCAACTTCGTCATTGATGGGCTTCACCATCGGCGCCAGGCAGTTGGTGGTACACGATGCGTTTGAAATTACCGTATCACTGGATTTCAGTATACCTTCGTTTACGCCATAGACAATGGTCGCATCCACGTCGGCACCGCCCGGTGCTGAGATAACAACCTTCTTGGCGCCACCTTGAAGGTGCGCGCTGGCCTTTTCTTTAGAGGCAAAAAAACCGGTACACTCATGAACCACATCTACACCCAGTTCACCCCAGGGCAATTTAGCCGGGTCACGCTCAGCCAGTACCTTGATGCGATCACCGTTGACGATCATGTCATCAGCATCAACTTCAACCGTGCCCGGAAATTTGCCATGAGCGGTATCGTATTGTGTCAGGTGAGCGTTAGCGTTTGCATCACCCAGATCGTTGATGGCAACAATCTGCACATCATCACGACCTGATTCATACAGGGCACGCAGAATATTTCGACCGATTCGGCCATAACCATTAATTGCGACTTTTACTGTCATTTTCTAGCTCCAGAGTAGATTAAAATAAAATTAGGATGTAACGCGGTTCACCGCATTCAGCACATTTTCAGTGGTAAAACCAAAATGCTTGAATAGTTCAGGGGCCGGCGCGGATTCACCAAACGAATTCATACAAATAACTTCGCCCTGAGTACCCGCGTATTTCCACCAGGCATCACCGATCCCCGCTTCAACCGCAACTCTTGCGGTAACCGCAGCCGGTAATACAGATTCTTTGTAAACGGCATCCTGTGCTTCAAATACGTCCACTGCAGGCATGGAAACCACGCGGATCGCTTTATCTGATAACTCAGCTGCTTCCATCGCAAGAGCCACTTCCGAACCGGTCGCAATGATAATTGCATCAGGTGTTCCATCGGTATCTTTTAGCACATAACCGCCTTTGGCAATATTAGCAATAGTGGCATCGTCACGCAGCTGAAAAGACAGGTTCTGACGTGAGAAAACCAGGCAGGTAGGACCGTCCTTCTTTTCGATTGCAGATTTCCAGGACACCGCCGTTTCAACCGAATCACAAGGCCGCCATACAGACATGTTTGGGATCATGCGCAAGGTTGGAATTTGCTCAACCGCCTGGTGGGTCGGGCCATCTTCACCCAGGCCAATCGAATCATGAGTGTATACAAATATGCTCTGAATTTTCATCAGGGCCGCCATGCGCAAAGCATTTCGTGCGTATTCAGAAAACATCAGGAAAGTTGCACCGTAAGGAATAAACCCGCCATGCAATATCACACCGTTCATCATCGCACTCATACCAAATTCTCTTACGCCATAAGAGATATAGTTACCAGCAAAATTCATCTCGCTGGAACCGTGGTCATCGTTTATTCTAACACTTTTATCATTGAAGGTATTGTTCGAGGGCGTCAAATCTGCTGAACCACCCAGAAACTCGGGCAGCATCGGCGCAAATCCGTTCAATGCATCCTTGGAGGCAATACGGGTCGCGGGCGATTCCTGTTTTGCGTTCACTTCAGCAATAAACTGTTCGGAACCTTCTGCCCAGGCTTGCGGCAATTCCCCTGCCATACGGCGTTGCAGCTCCGCTGCCTCAGCCGGGTAAGCAGCCTCATAGGCAGCAAACGTTTCCGACCAGCTCGATTCGGCATTTGCGCCCGCGTCTCTAGAATCCCATGCAGACGCAATATCTTCAGGAATAACAAAGGGTGCGTGTGGCCAGCCAATATTGTCGCGTGTTGCCTGTACTTCTTCGGCACCTAAAGGGGCACCGTGTACGTGATGACCACCACCTTTATTCGGCGCACCCATACCTATGGTAGTTTTACAACAAATCAGGGTTGGTTGAGACGTGTTCTCAATCGCTTGCTCGGTTGCCGCCTTGATGGCATCGGCATCGTGCCCGTCAACGTCTGGAATAACCTGCCAGTCGTAGGCTTCAAAACGCTTAGGTGTATCATCACTAAACCAGCCATCCACATTACCATCGATCGAAATATTGTTGTCGTCGTAAAAACAGATCAACTTGCCAAGTCCCATTGTGCCCGCCAAAGAACAGGCTTCGTGGGAAATCCCTTCCATCAGGCAACCATCCCCCATGAAAACCCAGGTTCTGTGATCAACTACATCGTGGCCATCTTTATTAAACTGTGCCGCCAGAACTTTTTCTGCCAACGCCATACCCACCGCATTGGTAATGCCCTGGCCAAGCGGGCCGGTAGTGGTTTCAACACCTGGTGCGTAACCATACTCGGGGTGCCCCGGAGTTTTGGAATGCAGTTGGCGAAACGCCTTCAGATCATCCATCGACAGCTCGTAGCCGGACAAATGTAATACTGAATAAAGCAAGGCAGAGGAGTGCCCATTTGATACAACCAGGCGGTCACGATCCATCCAGTCAGGATTCGCAGGATTGTGCTTTAAAAAGTCGCTGTAAAGTACTTCGGCAATATCTGCCATTCCCATCGGCCCACCCGGATGACCGGAGTTTGCCTGCTGGACTGCATCCATACTAAGCACTCTAATTGCGTTTGCTTTATCACTTCTTGATACTGACATCATGTTTCCTCAAAAATTAAAATATCTACTGCCTGAAAACTCACTGTATTGCCGCCAGGGCAAACGAATCTTCAAACTTTGTGTTTTGTCGCTCTTTCTATTATCGAGCCTATCTACCCCGTCGCCGCGACTATGCCTGTTTTTAATACTCAAAAATAATCAGTTTATTTAATAGAGACCTTTGTAAAAGTTTGAGTGAAGCCTTTACAAAGGTCTCCGGCAAATCAGGCCAAATAATTGAGGGGACGCATTATCCATGATATCGCAGTAAATTCGCATACCTCAAAAGATAGTATTACCATTTTCAAGAATCGCACCTGTACAAAACAAATCTATTCTGGTTGAGCCAACGATTACGACGCAGAGCCCATAGAGTTTTTCCTCTGTGAACTTCATGGTTCCTGTGTTCTAATTATTTACCCGGCCATCGTTGTTGACGAGTGTATTTGCAACAAATGGTTACTGGCGGGTACCCTATAGCTCGGCGATATCGATCACATCACCTATATGCCCCATCGTTGTGTTCAAACCGAGCGTATGTTGTATGGCTTCACTGAAAATTTCACGCGTTTGTGGTTCACCGTGAACCAGCGCAACATGAGGTCGGGGCTCAAATTGCCCGAGCCAGCGCAGTAAATCCTTCCTGTCGCCGTGCGCTGACATACCGCCTACGGTATGTATCTGTATATTGACCGGGTAGATTTTTCCATGAATCTTAATTTCCTCTACACCGTCAATGAGCAGGCGGCCCAGTGTACCCCTGCCCTGATAACCCACAATAATCAGATGGCACTCGGAACGTGCCAGATTGTGCTTTAAATGGTGCAAGATGCGCCCGCCACTCATCATGCCACTGCCGGCAATCAGGATGGCATGGTGTTTTATCTCATTGAGCGCTTTCGATTCCGGTACGGATTCAGTGAAATGCAGATTTTTCATCACCGGCAAAGATTGAACCACTTTTCGCAGTCGACTGGCTTCATCGTCATAGTGCTGAGGGTAATCCCAGTAAACCCGGCTAGTCGCGATCGCCATCGGGCTATTCAGATAAATCTGCCATTGCTCCAGACCCCATTCCGAGAAGTGTGTGCCCAATTCGTACAATATTTCCTGGCTGCGCCCAAGTGCAAATGCCGGAATCAGGATATTGCCCTGATCTTCGCCAGCCCTGAGAATAATCTCGCCGATTTCATCAATGGTATGAGAGCGATCTCGATGCAACCGATTTCCATAGGTGCTTTCGATCAACACCAGATCGGCTTTTGTTATCACCGCAGGATCATTTAGTATCGGTTTGCCGTACTGTCCCAAATCGCCGCTGAACACAACTTTGCGTTCAACATCACCCTCTTTCAGCCAGATTTCAACGCATGCAGAACCAATAATATGCCCGGCATCCTGAAAACGAATACAAACGCCTTTGGCTATTTCATGTTTTTCCCGATACTTAAGGCCTTCAAACGATTCTAAACACAACAGCGCATCCGAAACCGTGTATAAGGGTTCAATAGAAGGCTTATCGTGTTTCGCGCGCCACCGGTTTTCATTTTTTGCATCTTCCTGCTGAATGCGAGCACTGTCCTGTAACAATATACCCGCCACATCACGTGTTGCGTTTTGCGCATATATTTTGCCCTTGTATCCGCGACGTACCAGCAGGGGTAATCGCCCGCTATGGTCAATGTGTGCATGGCTCAAGACCACAGCATCAATTGATTTGACAGAAAAAGGAAAGTCCGCGTAATTCAGCTCCCGCGCATTTCTGCTGCCCTGTATAAGGCCACAATCAAATAATATCTTTTGACCGTTAATATGGATAATGTGGCAGGAGCCGGTTACCCGGTCCGCTGCTCCATAAAATTCAAGCTTCAATTTAGGGCTCCTTTTTTAATCAGGCTATTATTAAAGAAACAGTATGGTTTCAAAACCCAAAATGGCCCGAATTGGGCCATTTTTTCATCCTCATTGACTGTCCTGCGCCTACTTTCGATTAACGCGTTTCCAGATCATCGGAACCAACGCTACCGCGATGGCTATTTTAATTAAATCACCCACCAGAAAGGGAATCATGCCGTATTGCAGCACTGGCTGATCCCAACCAATTAAGCTTCCCAGCCAGGCCAGACCAAAGGCGTAGATAATCGCATTGCCCAGTATCATGCCCAGGGCCATGGTGCTAAATCGCTTGTCCCAGCCCTTCTGCGCCAGTTTTCCGCATACCACTGCTGCGACAAAAAAGCCAGCCAGATAACCGCCTGTAGGGCCCATCATGTAGGCCAGGCCCAAACCTTTTTCCGGAGTGCCCTGAAACACGGGCAAGCCGAACGCGCCCTGTAGCAAATACAAGCCCACTGTGGCACCCGCCATCGCGGGGCCATAGGCAAAACCGAGCAGTAGTACCACCAGCGTTTGCAGGGTAAAGGGGACAGGAATGGCCGGAATACTGATTTTCGCCGAAACCGTCAGCGCGATCGAACCGGCTATCGCAAATGTCAGGAAACGTAACCATTGATTTGATTTCTCTGCCCATAAAACACTGCTAAGGGTTTGCGAAGGCGTGTGGAATAATGCTTGCATGTGGATTCGTGTGTGATTCAGAAGAACCTGAATTATAGCGCCTTATGAAGACACTTTCCAAGCGGTTCCCTGCATACCGCTATTGATAGTTGAGACAAAGACCACAAAGAGCACAGTCACAACAGAATTTTCTCTTCACCCTGCATTTACGCCATATCACGAACATTCATCAAATCTCTATTTGCCTCCATTGTCGTTTCTCCACAGCATAGCAAACATCAGACTCACCAGCATCCACAACCAAAGCGGCCATTGACCGTATCTTGCGTACGGCGTTTCACCCTGCATTGGAAATACCACAGAGCTGAAAACTGCCGGTTGAAACTGCGGGCTAATCGCATCTATATCGCCGTGCTCATCAATGACCGTAGACAATCCGCTATTCGAGGCCCGAATTACCGGTCGTTGAAACTCAATGGCCCGCATGCGCGCCATTTGCAGGCGCTGGTGGGGTGCCAGCGAATCACCGAACCAGGCATCTTCACTGATATTAATGATCATATGCGAATCAGCGATTTGCCGACGCCAGTCTTCGGGATACGCATCTTCATAACAAATGGTCGGCACCATCCTCACACCACCCACTGATATATTGCCCTGCCTGCTGCCCCCACTGGTGAAATCTGACATAGGAATTTCAAAAGTCTCAAAAATCCACCCCAACAGTGGTTTTAGGGGAAAAAACTCACCAAAGGGTACGAGGTGCCGTTTTTTGTAGGACTGCAGAGGTTCATCAATCGCTTGTTGCCTGTCCATCACCACCAGACTGTTAAACACCCTTTCCTTGTCTTCTTCGATTTTACGCTCCACAACGCCAAATACCAGGCTGGTATCCAGCGTCCCTAAATCGCCAAGGTAGGATGCCGGAACCTGATCAAGTAGCATGGGCAGCGCGGCTTCAGGCCACACAATTAGATCCACCTCTTCGATTGCGCGCGACGCCGCAAGATACGTCTGCATAATATTTTCACGGTTTTCCGGTTGCCATTTGTCAGACAAAGAAATATCAGCCTGAATTAAAGTGACATTAAAAGGCTCGCCTGAGCGCTCGGCCCACCGTACAAAATGCAAACCCCACGAAACAAGCACCAGCACCAAAACCAGCAGTGCAGACTTCAGATAAACAACTCCACGATACCGATAACTATAGGCAAGCAAGCCTGCAAGGAATGCAAATATCAGGCTCACAGCCGAAACCCCTGAAATCGTAGCCCAGGCTGAAAACCAGGTATCAACACCGGCATACCCCAGATATAACCAGGCAAAACCCGTAAATAGCGTTCCACGCAACCACTCAAAGCTCACCCATAAAACAGGTAATAAAATGGTTAAACGAAAACCCTGACTTAATCTCGGAGCGAGAAAGGTAAAA
>JAAELZ010000437.1 GCA_024226105.1 Pseudomonadota bacterium
AATTGGATAAAATCTGTGATCTCGCTGAGCAATATGATGCAATGGTGCATCACGATGACTGTCATGCGGTCGGGTTTATGGGTAAAACCGGTCGCGGCATACACGAATACTGCGATGTCATGGATCGGGTTGATATTATTACCGGCACCTTCGGAAAAGCGCTCGGCGGTGCTTCCGGGGGTTACACCTCCGGACGACAGGAAATTGTTGACATGCTTCGCCAACGCTCCCGCCCTTACCTGTTTTCCAATACCCTGGCGCCTTCGATTTGTGCGGCATCTATCAAAGTACTGGACATGCTCACGGCATCAACCACACTACGCGACCGTCTACAGGAGAATACGCACTATTTTCGCCGGGGCATGCAGGCGGCCGGGTTTGATGTGGACGATGGGGATCACCCCATCGTTCCAGTCATGCTCGGTGATGCTAAACTGGCACAGCAAATGTCTCAGAAACTACTGGAACGCGGCATCTATGCCATTGGTTTTTTCTTTCCGGTTGTGCCCAAAGGCAAAGCTAGAATCCGTACGCAAATCTCGGCAGCACACACCAGACAGGATTTAGATAAAGCCATTGCAGCGTTTGCAGCTACGTATGCAGAATTAGCAGACGCGCCCGGTTCTGTTTAGCACAGAATTATTTAAACTGCCCGTGCTTCGCTATTTCAAGAATAGTAAGGCCCCTGCAAACCTTTGTCCGCAAAAAAGGTCAGCACCGCATTTGCATTTTCAGTGGCTTCAGCTGCGTGGTCTGCAATTAATTGTTCGCGCCGGTCTTTATCTTTAGTCGCTTCAATCGCACCCCAGAATGCCGCCAGTGATTCGGTCAGATGCCGGAGCTGTTTGAGTTCCTCAGGCGATAATCCGGCGAAATCTTTAGGCGTCACTGCGCCCACACCCTTGACAGTTTGTGAGTTGGCGTTGACAAATTCAGCGGGCAAATCACCGATTAAGTTTGTCACACGCCGATACAAAATAACATCATAGATCTGGTCAACGGCCTGTTTGGCACCCTGTACCCGCGAGATATGTTCTGTGTCCGCAGCCGCATGAGGTAATAACTCCATTTTCTCCCGATGTTTCGGGTATATCTCCAGGTAGGGAAGCATAGGGCCACTCAGCGCACCAGAATCGATGTCTTTGAAGATGTCTGCATCGATCGCGGCATACGCGACCTGTCCCGATGACAACGCCTCGTCCAGAGCTTTAGCACATATGAGCTCCCCCCGGTCATAGTTAATCACTACCGCGCCCGGGTTCATGGCTGATAACACCTGTTCATCGATCAAACCTTCATTGGCGAATTTCCCGGATGACGCATCTTTAGGGCCAAGACCAAGATGTGGACTAATGACGTCCGCACCCTGCGCAGCCGCTCCAATGGATTCGGCAAACTCAAAACCCTCGGAAAGCACCCATTGTTTATGCCGCTCACGTGCAAAGACAACCACCCTCATGCCAAAGGCACGCGCCAATCCGGCGACTTCACGGCCAATATTGCCATAGCCGATTACGGCGATTTTTTTGCTCTCAATTTTGCTCGTAGGATATTCAACCAGGTTTCTGCCGGTATCAAAATCTCCCGAGATAACCCGTTCGTGCAGCGTTTCCACAGGCAAATCCGGCATTACCTTCAACAGGGCCTTGATCGCCATCTGTGCCGTTGCACGCGAGTTAAAGCTCGGTGTATTCATCAAAGGCGCTGACCCGCCTGCGCCATTGCCACCACCCCAGCTTGTTGAACCCATGTTTCCCGTGCCCGCACCAATGCGCACACCGCCCAGAGTAAACAAACTATTGGCAGGAATAAACGTAGCAGCCGCGATCAAGGCATCGTACTGCCCCCCATCGGTATGCTTTAGCAGGGCCTGTTCGGCGCTGAGCTCAGGCGCATAAAAAAAGTGCAAAACCCCGGGCTCAAGATCTTCGGAATCTTGAAGCAAACCAGGGTGAAAACGCCCACCTTTGCCTTCTATATGCGCCTTTACTTCACTGTAGTCAGGCTTGCCGTCCTGATCAAAGCGCATGCCTATCAGATCCGCAATTAGAACTTTATAAGCGCGATCCGGATCATCAAAACGCAAGGTTTTTGATGATTTTTCGACACTACTTTCAACAACCTCACCCGACGCGGCGAGCAATTGCTCTATCACCAGGATTTTGGCCCGGTGATAGCAGTATTCGATATTGTCCAGCAAAGCAGTAATGTCTGCCCGGGGCCGTATCCCGCCAATCCAGGCACGATAGTCCCCGTCTGTACCCGGGAAGGCATTGACGTATCGCGCCACGTCCAGGCCTTTTTCGTATGCTCCGTCAGGGTGAGTCAAACCATCATAACCCAGCATTTTCTTGCTTTCTGCGATGATGCGCGCGTGTAATTCTTCATCATCAATATCCACATCGCATACTTTTAGCAGCGTTACCGCTGAACCACGCGAATCGGGATCTTTCACTCCCAACTCGAACAAAGGCCGGGTTTCGACCCAGTCTGCGACCAGTTGACGATTGGCCAGCGAACGCTGGTTAAGGGTATGTACATCACCGATATTTTTCTCATTTTGCAGTATTGCGAAGGTTGTTTCCGCAAATGCCAGGGTGCTGAAGGTATTAATAATGCCGCCCATCATGATATTTTCGGCCGGGTCATATAAAGGACCGAGTTGCGTGGTCGCTTCGCTACTCAACAGTCTTTTCCCATCCACCGGCACGGCAATTTTAAGCTGGCGGGGAATCGCCCAGGAAGGGGTTTTCATGTTGTCATCGATTTTCGCAACCGCCTGTGGCGTCATAGAAAAGATAAAGTATCCGGAGACACCGCCTATGGCTTTTTGAAAAGGCGTGAACATACAGCACTTGTCCAGCACCTCGCTTATCACCTCATCCGGCCAGGGCATTGCACCGAGCATAGAAGTACCATCGATTACCGCATGGTGCTTCTCAGGATTTATATCAATCCACTCCAGCAAACGTTTTATTTGTGCAACAGTGTAGGTTGTCGCCCCCGTGGTTTCATGGCCAACCCCGAAAAACAGACGTATGCCCATATCACACAGTGTCTGCGCTGAGGGTATAGCGCCTTCCTCATTCGCAAAATGAAGCCGTTGTTCATCACCATCCCTGGAATAGCGCATCATTTCGATGAGTTGCGCGCCCCATGACTGGCGAAAAAAGCCTGACTTTTTCGCAATCTCCGACTCAGGCTCGGGCGTATCGACAAAAATTTTCTGCTCAGACTGATGCGAAGAAATCAGATGCATTGCCGCAACCGTGAACCCGCTATGTCCGCCACCGAGGCCCACAGCAATTTTATTTTTATCCGGAAAACCGAAATAACGATGAATTGTGCCCATCATATCCAGCAGCACCTTATCCGCAGGATAACCGCGGTGCATACCACGATTAAACTCAGCCTGGGTGAAATTACCAATCACCTTACCCTGGTCATCGAGTTTCGGATAGTTCGATTCCAGCCAGCCATCAAATTCAATACGTCGTTTTCTGGCGGCAAACTCATCGAGAGTCATATCGGTAATCGGGCCGACGCCAAAGAATTGATTGCTGGTGCGCGCCGGTGCACCACCAGAGCTTAGATCAAGTGATAATTGTCGTGCCGCTTTTAGTTGGTCTGTATTCATTGCAACTCTTATGAAATGTTGTTATACAAAAACTGAAAAAATCGGGTAAACCCATTTACAAAAGTTGGTCTTTTAGTATTTTTGATAAACTGGGTAAAACCGGGCGGAGTAAAGCGTAGCGACTTACCTCAGGTCAAGAAAATACCTGTATTATGGCAATACAGGCACACATAGAGGCGCAATGAGAAAAATGCGCGCAGCTACTCAGGGGGTTGCTGAAGCTGTAAACGCTCCCTGCGAAAGATATACAGGCCTGAACAAACCAGAATCGAGGTTCCCGCCCAGGTGCTCAAACCCGGGATATCATCAAATAACCACCAACCCAGCAGCATTGCGCTAATCAGTTCAAAATATTGAAAAGGCGCTAAAACAGAGGCGTCTGCGTGCCGAAACGCATTCGCAATCACTAAATGGCCTACTGCGGCTATAAATCCGAGTAAAAACAGTAGCC
>JAAELZ010000438.1 GCA_024226105.1 Pseudomonadota bacterium
CATTGCTGATTGCATCACCCTGGGTCGGGTCCAGCGCAATGGCGCCACGATAGGCATTCAATGCCTCGTCGGTACTCCCCAGCTTACGATAGGCATTACCCAGGTTGTTCCAGTAATTTGCCACCTTGGGATTTAACTGGATAGCCTTGCCCAACAAAGGCAACGATTCTGCTGCCCGAGCTTGCTGGTAGTACAGCGTACCAAGGTTGAACCAGGCATCCGCCAGCTTATCGTCCAACTTCAACGCACAAAGATAGCTGGCTTCAGCCGAAGTGAAATCGCTGGTACGAATTTCGATGTTACCACGGGTATTGTACAGGTTTGCCTTTGACGGCTGGATTGCAATAGCCCGGTTGACAAGTGCAATGGCTGTTCCGTGATCGGAACGCTGGTAGGCTGTGATGGCACCGATCTGCAAGGCATCGGTCTGTTCGGGATCATGTCGCAGCACGGTTCTGCTGTGACTTTCAGCCCCTATCAGATCCCCTAGCTGATAACATTTCTGGGCTTTTTGCAGTTCACCTGCAATCAATGCACTAGAAGGTATCACTGCCTATTTTCGCGTGCGGGAACGCCTGTTTTTTTACCAATCGATACTGTCACAAAATTGACGCCTGGCTGCGGTAGGAAAAACGAGCCAAAAGCAATGCCAG
>JAAELZ010000439.1 GCA_024226105.1 Pseudomonadota bacterium
TGGGCAAACCGGCAAAGTCGTTGCGCCGGATCTCTACATAGCTATCGGTATTTCCGGTGCCATTCAGCACCTGGCCGGTATGAAAGAAAGCAAGGTAATCGTAGCCATCAACAAAGATGAAGAAGCGCCGATTTTTAATGTGGCTGATTTCGGCATTGTGGGGGACTTATTTGATGTGGTGCCTGAATTGATTGAGGCTTTGTAAGGAGTAGTGCTGGATTGATATTTTGATGAATAGCATACAACGTATACACCCCCTTTGAAAAAGGGGGCTGGGGGGATTTTAAGATACTTGAGAAATATGATACTTCCTCAGAATATTAACCCTTCTAAATCTCCCCCAACCCCTCTTTGTTAAAGAGGGGAGCTTTTTACAATGACCCCCACTAAACATCTGGACGCACAGGCACTTAATCAGGTTCTGCCCTGGCCCGAGCTGATCGATGCACTCGATCAGGTTTTCGCGCGCGAAGTCGTCGAACCCGTACGCCACCACCATACCATCAAAGTTCCCGGCGAACCTGATGCCACCCTGCTATTAATGCCGGCCTGGATCACCGGCGAATATCTCGGCGTAAAACAGGTGGCGGTGTTTCCGGGCAATAATACGCGTGGCGAACCCGGACTTAATGGTAGCTATTTGTTGAGCTGTGCAAAAACTGGCCGACCATTACTACAGCTTGATGCCAATGAACTGACATCTCGTCGTACGGCCGCCGCTTCTGCACTCGCAAGCCGCTATTTATCCAGACCGGATTCAACTGCCTTATTGATGATGGGGGCGGGGCGCATGGCCAAAAACCTCATCGAAGCGCACTGTGCGGTCAGGTCGATTGATACGATTCACGTATGGAATCGTAGTGAGGCTTCTGCAAACACGCTGCTTCAACACCTGAAAGGGCAAGGGTTGAACGCGAATTTGTGCACCGATAAGGCGTTACCCGGGATTGCCGGCCAGGCGGACATTATCAGCTGTGCGACGATGGCCACCGAAGCCATTATTCACGGTCGATGGTTGCGCCCCGGGGTACATATCGATCTGGTCGGGGCATTCCGCCCGGACATGCGTGAAACCGATGACGAGGCCATTCGTCAAGCATCGGTTTTTGTAGATACCCGTGCCGGTGCACTGGCGGAAGCGGGCGATTTGACCCAGGCCATTGATAGCGGCACTTTTAAGCAACAGGACGTGGTCGCCGAGTTCTCGGAGCTATGTACCGGGCAGCATGCAGGTCGTCGCCAGCTTGCCGATAGCACTTTACAAATCACCCTGTTTAAGTCTGTTGGTGCGGCAAGAGAAGACCTTGCTGCTGCTATTCTGGCCTATGACGCGCAAAAATCGTGATACCGTAGCCGTTGTCGGCGCGGGTGTGGTCGGCCTGTGTACGGCCCTGGAATTAATACGTGCCGGGTTCAAGGTCAGCCTGTTTGACCGGGAACCTCCCGCCAAACAAACTTCTTTTGGCAACGCAGGCTACCTCGCGGCAGAATATATGGAGCCGCTGGCCAGCCCGGAACACATCTTTTCCGCACTTCGCTTAAGCTTTAGCGATCATTCAGCCTTTAAGGTCACGCCGGATCATGGCCTGGAATTTCTCCCCTGGGCGATGCGCTTTATACGACAGGCACTGCCGGAAAATGTTGAACGCAACCAGCTCGCGATGAGTCGCCTCAATCGCTCTGCGATTGAGGCCTGGAAAAACATGCTCGGTTTCGCGAATGCCCTGGACGAGCTGCAAAACAGCGGCTTTTTAAAGTTATGGGAAAATCCTCAACATTTGCATCATGCCAAAAGCGCACAGCAAGCCGCACAGCAATGGGGCTTTGATCCGCAGTTATTGAGCGGTGAAGCACTGTTTGAACAGGAGCCCGCACTGGCAAAAAACATAAACCATGCGCTGTATTACCCCGGAGCTCTCCACCTTGGCGACCCACATCGGACCTGTCTCAAGCTATTCGACTGCTTCAAGCAAAATGGCGGGAATTACCAGCAGCTTGAAATTCAGGCCATCACGCCGCATCGCGCCAGCGTCACTGTGACGGCACCGGGCCAACAACACACCTATGACAAACTGGTCGTTGCAGCGGGTGCCTGGAGTAAACAACTGCTTAAGCAGCTTGCTATCAAGGTTCCGTTAGAGGCCGAACGCGGCTATCACCTGACCCTGCCGAACGCGCGAGGCACGCTGCGGCACATTCTTTCGTCTTCAGATCGAAATGTAGTGCTCAGCCCTCTGGATTGCGGCCTCAGAATTGTCGGCTTCGGTGAATACGCAAACCTGAAATCAAAGCCGATTAATAAACGCTATCTTCAACTAAGGCGACACCTGGGCAAGCTGATACCAAATGTCGATACAGAGCACCCCGATATTCAAACCTGGATGGGCAACCGTCCGACCTTACCTGACTCACTACCCGTGATCGATTTACACCCCGGGCATGCGCATATCGGTCTGGTATTCGGCCATCACCACCTGGGTGTTACCCACGCAGGCGTATCGGCGAAAATGCTAAGGGCATTGATGGCTGAAGGAAAAAAGGGGGAGACGTGGAAGCCGTTCAAAGAATCCCCTGACGCATATTCAGTTGCGCGATTCTAACTAACAATGGCGCCGGGGCTCTATGGCTCCTCCATTCCCGGAAATATCAGCCCGGAGAATTGATGAA
>JAAELZ010000440.1 GCA_024226105.1 Pseudomonadota bacterium
ATGCTGGCAGAGTTAATTTCTGAGGTGGAGAACAAGCACCTGGATGCTACTGAGCATCAGCAGAAAATTGTATTTCTTTATCGCCTGAAAGCCGGTCCGGCGAGTAAGAGTTACGGCATCCAGGTTGCCAAACTCGCGGGTTTACCGGCCAGTGTGACGCATATGGCGCAGGCAAAGTTGAAAACCCTGGAAGCTGCGCAACAACCTCTTTCCGGGCAGACAGAAATGGCATTTAGTGTGCCGGAAGCGGAAGTGTTACCACTCAATCCGGCCTTGATAGATCGGCTTGAGGAAATCGACCCGGATCAACTCAGCCCCAAACAGGCACATGATTTGTTATATGAACTGGCGGCGCTGCGGGACGCCGAGTAGTGAGCATTTGATTCGACCGCGGCCAAATTTGCACCAACAGCGAGGCTGGCAGGAAATTAATCGCACAAATTGCTTGAAAACTTTAAATAGGGCGATATATTAGCTGCTCTTTGCTAACGCATGCACTTGAACGATTTTGGAGTAAAACCATGACCTATATAGTCATTGAAGGTTGTATAAATTGTAAACACACGGACTGCGTTGAAGTCTGTCCGGTTGATTGTTTTCACGAAGGGCCAAACTTTCTGGTCATTGATCCAGAAGAGTGCATCGATTGCAGCCTGTGCGAACCTGAATGCCCGATTG
Source organism: Pseudomonadota bacterium (assembly GCA_024226105.1). GTDB lineage: Bacteria > Pseudomonadota > Gammaproteobacteria > Arenicellales > Poriferihabitantaceae > JAAELZ01. The sequence continues at coordinate 679 of JAAELZ010000440.1, forward strand.
AGGCTATCGTGGCGGAAGATGACCTGCCGCCCGATCAGGAGGAGTACCTGGCGCTAAACGAAGAGCTGTCGCAGATCTGGCCGGTGATCACCGAGATGACCGATTCAATGCCGGATGCCGATGAGTGGGAAAAGAAAAAAGACAAGCTGCAGTATTTAATCCGCGAAGCACCGCGATAACAGCTCAGCTCACATCTGAAACTCGTTTTTTCGGCGTTTTAAAATGGCTCATTTACAGGTTGTAAACTACACAATTTTAACCTTGAACTGACGAGTTTCAGACGTAATCTGCGCCGTAACGTCTATTGAATTATCTGAAGCCCCGCCTCCAACAAAAAACCGGCTACGTGGCCGGTTCATTTCGTTTGGCTTGGTTTGATGTGTGTTACTGCGTAGCGGCGTTCGCAATCGGCTCGGATACCAGTCCGAGTCTTGCGAGTAAATCTTTGGCCGGTAAGTAGCCACCGATGATGCTGCCATCGTCCACCACGATGGTGGGGGTGCCGCGAACGCCGACGCGTTGCCCCGAGGCGTACTGATCTGCAACCGGGTTCGGATTACAGCTGGCGTTGACGATTTTGTTGTTTAGTTTTGCATCGTCCATGGCCGCAAGCTGATCTTCTGCGCACCAGATAGAAACCGCTTTATCGTAGCTTGGGGTGTTTATGCCCGAGCGCGGAAACCACAGGTAACGTACTTTCACACCTTTCTCGACCAGTGTGGGGACTCCCTTATGCAACTTACGGCAGTAGCCGCAATCCACATCCGTATACACGGTGATAGTACGCTTTGTTTCTTCAGGTGCGAACACGATCATGTCGCTTTCCTCTATTTCGCCTACTACGGCGAGCGCTTTTTCCTGTTTGATTTCGTCTGCCAGGTTGACGCGGCGCTGGGTATCAAAAACATCTCCCAGTAGCAGGTGGTTGCCAACCTTGCTGACGAACAGGACGCGATCACCCAGATCTACCTGGTAGACCCCTTTCATCGGTGATTCGATAATTTCAATGGTGGCTGCGCTCGGGCCCAAGAGTTCATACAGGGCGGTTTTGATTTCGTCCTGCCCCTCTGCCCCTGAGTTTTCCTGGGCCTGTACGGTGTAGCTTATAAACAGGCCACTTACGATGAGCAGGAAGAAGTTGATATATTGACGGGGTTTGATTTTCATAAAAAGATTCGGGTTACAAAACAAAATGACATTTTTAAGATGCCTTCAATGGTAATTCGGTTGACTCTATCCGATTTCACCAGCCTTAGGCTGAATGCATTATACATGACAGATACTGGTATAGACCTTTATAAGGTGTCCGGGTTCCAAATCAAGCCTGATTCGTTAGCCTAATCGTTTTATCAGGCTGGAGGTGTCCCAGCGTGCACCGCCCATGGCCTGAATTTCTGCATAGTACTGGTCTACAATCTGTGCAACGGGAATTTGCGCACCAATTTGTTGCGCCTGTTCAATGCACAAACCCAGGTCCTTGCGCATATGGTCGACGGCAAAACCGAAATCAAATTTCCTGTCAATCATGGTGGTGCCGCGATTTTCCATTTGCCAGCTTTGCGCCGCGCCTTTTGAAATTACATCCAGCACCAGTTTGCTGTCGAGCCCGGCTTTCTCTGAAAAAGCCAGGCCTTCCGACAGGGCTTGTACCAGCCCGGCGATGCAAATCTGATTGACCATTTTTGTCAGCTGGCCGGCACCGCTTTGGCCCATGCGTGTAACGGCTTTGGCGAAGTGGCTAATGACCGGGCTGGCCTGATCAAATATACTCTGCTCGCCACCGACCATAACTGTCAATGCTCCATTTTGTGCGCCCGCTTCGCCGCCGGATACCGGCGCATCCAGGAAATGCAGCCCCAGCTCATTTGCCGCTGCGGACATTCGCTGCGCGAGTTTTGCCGAGGTGGTAGTGTGGTCGACAATGATGGTTCCCGGTCGCATGGCCGCCATCGCGCCATTTTTGCCACTAAGCGTATCTTCGACGCTCTGATCATTGCCCAGGCACATTAATACAATATCTGCTTCGTCAACCGCTGACGGCAGATCCACTGCTGCTATGCCCGGATACTCCGCCGCCCATGCTTTTGCCTTTTCCTGCGTACGATTGTAGACGGTGGTCGGGTGGCCGGCGCTGGCAACGTGGCCGGCCATTGGTGAACCCATAACACCCATGCCAATAAAGCATACTGTCTGTTTTGTCATAATGTTTTTAGCCCTATTTGTTACGGTGGTTTGCAACTCAGAGATGGAGGTGTTCGCTATTCTACACGCCGCAGCAACACCACTGCGACTGTTAAAAATACAATAACTGGCAGGGTGGCTCCCAGCAACGGAGACAGGTCATATGCCAGCACAGTATATCCAAAGCCCTTGTTGGCGGCGTAAAACCCCAGGCCCAGCATAATCCCCTGAAACAAACTTTTACCCAGGTTGCCCATGCGCAAGTTGCCAAACACAAACGGAATGGCCAGTATGACCATGACGGCTGTGGACAAAGGTAAAACCAGTTTGTTCCAGAAAGCCAGCCGGTAGCCATCGGTTTTCTGGTTATTTTCGCTTAAATGCTGGATATATTCCCGCAGCTGCCAGATTGATAACTGCTCCGGTTGAATTAGAAAAGCGGTCAATATTTGCGGTGTGACGTCGGTATTCCAGAATGCGCTGGGCAGTTGTTGGGGCATGGCCCGGTCATCCAGGCCGATAACGGTCTGAGTGACATTTTGCAGGACCCATTCATTTCCGTCAAAGCGGCCTTCACGGGCAAAAACCAGAGAGCGTAGCTTTTTGTTCTGGTCAAACTCGAACACCTTGATGCGTAACAGGCTTAAATCCGGCAGCACCTCGCCGACATTGACATAGGTTGTGGAGTCTCGCATCCACAGGCCAAAATTGGTCTGTTGCTGAATTTCTTCCTGTAATGCTTCGGCCCGGCTACGTTCGGCGTAGGTTTCTGACCAGGGAGAAATAACCTCGCCCATAACAATCGCGATCATTACAAAGATTCCACCCGTTTTGAGCACAGCACGGGTGATTTGCATAATCGATATGCCGCTGGAGCGCATCACGATAAGTTCGGAATCGTTCGCCAGTACAGACAGGCCCAGTATGGTTCCGAGCAGAGCGGCCATTGGGAACAGCTCGTAAATAGTACGTGGTGCGGTCAGAGCGACGTATTTGATCGCGCTTAACAGGGTGTAGTTACCATGGCCTATATGGGAAAGCTGGTCGATAAAGGCAACGAACAGGAACAGGCCCAGCAATACCGTCAGGACCAGCAGGGTCTGGTTGAGA